>CAZTHR010000070.1:0-10145 GCA_964613265.1 uncultured Lentisphaeraceae bacterium
ACGTTGAGGCCTCTCATGTGCTTAAACATTGGAGGCCGCCTTTCGTTTCAGACGGGCGCGTTGGCGCGGACGGAGGGATTGAGGATTGTCCATCAGTTCGATGGGGCTGATTTCTCCCGATGGCGCAAGGCCACGAATCCAGGAGATTTTGTTGAGCGTTCGCGCCACCGCGACAAGCGTCAGGACTGTCGCACCCGTCCCTGCCTCCAGATGCTTGACGGCCGAAATGGAGACGGCACTCCGCGCCGCCACGATGCGTTGCGGGAGATTGAGCGACATTCGCGTCGCTTTCAGCGCCGCGCCGATTTCCTTGACAAGCTCGTCGTTCGTCATATTCATAGAAGATCCTTTTAGAGCCGCAAACGCGATTATTGTATCATAGTGGTTCTAATTAAATCTACTATCATTTTCGTTTTCAGCCTTCCGACGTGCTTCGGGCGACGGTGGCGCACCAGACACGTGCCGCGCCAGCATCGATCAGCGGGCGTGCGCAGTGGGAAAGCGTCGCGCCCGTGGTCGACACGTCATCGACGAGCAGGATCGTGCGACCGCGAACGCCCCGCGCATCGGCCACGGCGAAAGCGCCGTCAAGGTTCGTCAGGCGGTTTGCGCGGTCAAGCCGCGCCTGGTGCTCCGTGTCGCGGATGCGTACGAACGACGTGTCGTCGAACCGGCGGTTGAGCCGCCGTGCGAGCGATGCACCCAGCAGGGCGGACTGGTTGTAGCCGCGTTCACGCCGACGGTTGGGATGGAGCGGTACGGGCACGACGACATCGATGGCCGGGAAGTCAAGTTTGGCGCGGACGGCCCCTTCCAAAAGATCCACAAGGTCTTCCTGCAACCAGGTGGCATGGCGGTATTTGAAGTCCAAAATCAGACTGCGCACGGGGTCGATGAATCGTACGGCGCTTCGGGCGTATTCATAGGCGGGCGGCGCCGTGCGGCAGTCTTCGCAGACAAAATCGTGTTCCGTCGGCGCGGCGACAAGGCCGCCGCACACGCGGCACATACCGCCCGATTCAAAGAAAGGCAGTCCGGCGAAACACGTTGAACAGACATGGCGGCCGGGGCGGTCGGACATTCGGCCGCACGTCGTGATCGCGCAGGGGCGCGGCCAGACGAAATCGGCGAGACGCGCCAGCACGTGTGAAAGAGCCGCCGCCATGCTTCGTCTTTACTTCCCGAAGAGCGATAACGGGTATTCGCCCGCATCCACGAGTTTGCGCAGCGCAGCTTGGACAACGGGCTTGTCCTCGCGGTAGGTGACGCCGAACCACGTGGAATCCGTCGGCAGTACCGTCACGTCAGCCTTGCCCTCGTGGATGAGTTCATCCACGACAAACGGAATGTACCATTCCGATTTCGCCTCTGCGCCATGGGCGGCGAGCCAGGCCGGGAAGCGCGTTTCCAGCGCCGTGAACAGCGCAGGCGTGAATCCCCAGAGGTTCATGGACACGCGCGCATCGCCGGGGAAGTCCTTCTGCACGGCGGCGGGATCGTCATCATGTGCGCCGTTCGGCGTTCGCACGAGTTTGACGTGTTCGACGACGGTTTTCAAATGGCCGTGCGCATCGAGTTCGCACACGCCACGTGCGACGGATCCGTTGTCCGAAAGCGTCCGGTCAAGCCGATAGCCGACCATGGCGAACGGCATTTTGCCCGTCGCGTCCGCCGCGTCGGCGTGCGTGAGAAAGTCGGCGAGGCGCGTGAATGCGTCGCGGCCGTAAAAGTCGTCGGCGTTGATGGCGGCGAACGGTTCGTGGACGATGTCGCGGGCGGCGCGAATCGCGTGGGCCGTGCCCCAGGGTTTCGTCCGTTCCGCCGGCACGGTGTATGGCGCGGGCAGATCGTGGATGTCCTGGAAGGCGTAGTCGACCGGCAGGAGGTGTTCGTATTTCGAGCCGATCTGTTCTTTGAAGACCTGTTCGATGTCCCGACGAATGATGAAGACGACCTTGCCGAATCCCGCACGATGGGCGTCGAAGACGGAGTAGTCGAGGATGGCTTCGCCAGAGGGGCCGACGGGATCGACCTGCTTGAGTCCGCCGTAGCGGGATCCCATGCCGGCGGCGAGAACGACGAGAGTGGGTTTCATGGTAGACAGTTTCCTTTCCGTATGTGTCTCGAATTAAAGGGGAGGATGGTGCGCGTCCGTGACGTTTCTGCGGATCAAGGCGCGGGCGGCTGCATGAGCGCGTCCGCCATGGCGCGGATGTCGGCTTCCGTCTGAATGTCGTTGAGTTGGCGGCGGAACTTCGCCACGTTGGGCCGACCGCTGAAATAACGAAAGAGATGGGTGCGCACCGCAAGCGCGAGCGCGACGTCGCGTGGAGGGTGCGGATCGTCCGGAAAGTGTGCGGCAATCTGCGCGTGCAATTCCTCCAGCGCGGCGAGGTGTTCGACAAATGCGGCATTCTGCAAGGCGCGGCGGCGTTCAGGCGCTTCCAGGACTTCGGGCGGCGCGTCGCTCTTCAAATCGTTGAAGAGCCAGGGGTTCGCGAGCGCGGCGCGGCCGACCATGATGGCGGACACGCCCGTTTGCGCCATGCGTCGCGCCGTGTCGGGGTTGTACACGCCGCCGTTGCCCGTGATGGGGATGTGTGCTTTGGACACAAGTTCGGCCAGCAGGTCGTAGTGGACATCCCCGCCATGCAGTTGCGAAGTAAAACGCCCGTGGAGCGTCAACCCCGCGCATCCGGCCGATTCCGCCGCGTCGCGCAATTCGTCGAGCAGCACCGTGTCCGGATTCGGCCCCGGTCGCGTCTTCAACGTGACGGGCAGACCACCGCTTTCGCGCGTGATCGCCGCGAGGCAGTCGTGGATGCGCTGCGGGTCGCGGATGAGCGCGGCGCCCGCGCCCTCGTGCACGATTTTCGGCATGGGACAACCCGCGTTGAAGTCGAGGGCCACGAAACGGCCGAGGGCGGCAACTTCACGTGCGGCGAACGCAAGTTCGTCGGGTACGGATCCGAAGAGTTGGCAGGCGACGGGGCCTTCGCCGTCCAGCGTCTCCATCAAGTGGCGCGTGGGGGACGATCCGTGCGCGAGACCGGCCGCGCTGACCATTTCGGTGTACGTGAGATCGGCGCCGCGTCGGGCGCAGAGACGGCGGAACGCGGCGTTCGTGAAACCGGCCAGCGGGGCGAGGACGTACTTCATTTCGCGTCCGCCTCGGTTGCATCGACGTAAGTCAGCTCGAAGGGCTGGAGCGGGTCGGCCGTCTGGCGCGGCAGGTAGCGGACGGGTACGGTCTGGGTCGGACGACCGTCGGCGTCCCGTTCGAGGATGCGTTCGCCCGTCACGGTGAACGCCGCGTTCGTCTCCCCCCCGAACGTCCGCACGAATCCGCGGGGTTTGCCGTCCGGCGTGTAGACGTAGACGTCTTTCCAACGGCGCGGCAGGGCGAGCGACGGATCGCAGTAGACCTGTTCGGCGTTCGTGTAGTCGATGGAATCGATCTGTCCGTCCGCCCGGTAGACGCGCCGTTCGAGCGGCAGCGGGTAGAAGGAGATGATGGACGGCGCACCGTACGCCGTGCCCGCCGTCTTGGCGAAACACGCCACGTCGATGCGGTTCGTGAGGCCGCGCCGGTCGATGTCGATCTGCGCAAATCCGCGTTCGGGCGTGTTGAACGTTTCGCCCAGCGGTGTCGAGATCTTCACGCGGGTTGCGTCGCCCTGGACGACGCGCCAGGCGAACGCCGTCGCGTCGGTTGCGTCCTCCGTCGGCGTGACGTTCGTCCGAGCCTGGAAGAGGAACGTGCGGACGCCGCCCGGTGCGCGTAGGATGATGGCGACGGACGACGGCGTGGCGTAGAGGATTTCCGGCAGAACGTCAGGGTAGTCCTTGACGGGATGCGGGTAGCGCACGGGGAACGTCCGCGAATTGACGACCGTCAGCGCGGCGAACGGCGGAATCTGTTCGGGGCGAAGGGCGTGGGCCGCCGTGACGAGCGCCGTTTCATCAAGATTGTTCGTCACGTTGAACGCCGTAGGATGCGCGCGCGGGGAAAGATAGTCCGCCTCGGACGACACGCCCGGCTGCGTCCGCCGGAAGAGCCACTGGAGCGTCGGCCCCATCAACCCCCGGCGCAGGATGGCCTCCTTCGTCGGGGGCGGCAGGACGGCGGACGCCGCCAGCGCGGCGCGGATGAAGGGCTGGTCGCTCCAGGACATTCCTTCGGAAATGAGCTGGAAGGGCGCGGCGGCCGGGAAGACGTCGCCGAGCGCCTTGGGGTCGTGGTCTTTGACCGACGGGAAAATCCAGAACTGGTTGTTGCGGTAGAGCATGTCCATCCGCGCCGCAAATCCCGGTTCCGTCATCGACGCGCGGCCGAGCGAACGCCAGTAGGCGCCCGCCACGCGCCCGCGCGAGGCATTGCCGAACACGGCGTGACCGGTCGGGAAGAGCGTGTTGGGATGGTCGACGTCCACCCCCGCCGCCGTGCCGGCCGCGTCGAATTTCACGGATGTCAGCAACGGGAAATCGGACGTCTTCACGAGCGAGTGCGCGGCGTCGCGGTTGACGTAGAGGTCGCCCGCGTTGCCGGCGGCCGTCCCTTCGGAGAGCCAGGCCGTCACGAGCGATGTGGCGCGGGAAACGGGTTTGGACGCGCCGAAACGTGACGCGAGCGCGGTGATGGGTTGCGCCGCCGGCTTGAGGTCGAGCAGCGCCTCGAAACAACCGACGTCGAAATTCCAGACGAGGTTCGTCGCGGCGAACGTGACAGTGCCGCCCGTTGTCGCCCGTATGGGCGCGGCCTGTGGCAGACCGGGGGCGGGCTGGTCTTTGAGCGCACGGGCCTTCATGACGATTTCGGCGAAGCGGGGCTGTTTGCGGAGCGGCGTGAAGTCGGGGTCTTTGACGATGGCATCCGCGTCCCGCCAACCGCAGGTCACGGCCTTTTCGAGTTCGGTCATCGCCAGGCCGATCGCGTAGCGCTGGGCGAGGGCACAGGCAAGGTTGTAGCGCCACGTCGGATCCGTCGGCATCAGTTCCAGCGCCTCGCGGCAGGTCGCCTCCATGGCCGAACGGTCGCCCCGCTGGAGGGAATCGACAAGCTGCTGACGCAGAACGCAGTGGCGCGGCCAGATACGCGGCATCTGCCAAAGACGGGATGCGAGCGGCGATTCGCCGTCGTCTCCGCCGGCCGCGCCCGCCACCAACAGCGCAAGAAAAATGAACACGAATCTTTGCATGGCCTTATTCTAGCATATTCCACCATGGTTCGCCGAGGAATGTGCTATACTAGGCGCATTTGCGAAAGGAGATTCGGAACATGAACGAAATCAACGACTACGAAAGGGAATTCCAACGGCAGCAACCTGGCGGCATGTTTGGCGCGGCGGCGCAGCAGACGCAGCTGGCGTTGACGTTCAAGTTGGTTTATGGCTGGATGTGCGCGGGTCTTGCGCTCTCTGGCGTTGTGGCGTGGTACACGTACACGAGCGGCCTCTTCCAGAAGGTGTTGGCCGGGCCGGGGCTGATCGGCTGCATCGTCGCCGAACTCGCGCTCGTCTTCATTCTGTCCGCCACCATCCAAAAAATCACCGCGCCCGTCGCATGGCTGATGTTCATGGGCTACGCGGCTCTCAACGGGTTGACGCTGTCCGTCGTCTTCATCGCCTACGAACTCGCGCTCGTCCAGCGGGTCTTCTTCATCACGGCGGGGATGTTCGGCGGTTTCGCCCTCTTCGGATCGCTCACGAAATCCGATCTCTCCGGCATCGGCCGTGTGTGCGGCATGGCGCTTTGGGGATTGGTCATCGCCTCGGTCGTGAACATGTTCATGAAGAGCAGCGGGCTCGACTGGATCATTTCCTACGCGGGCGTCCTGATCTTTTCGGGGCTGACCATCTACGATACCCAGAAGATCCGGCAGATCGCCGCCGCCGAAGGAACGATGGATCGCACGGCGATTCACAAGGTCGCCGTCCTCGGCGCTCTCTCGCTCTATCTCGACTTCATCAACCTCTTCATCCACCTGCTCCGCATTTTCGCCAACCGCAGCCGGGACTGACGGCGGCGAGGTGCGGAGTCGCCGGCCTGTGGCAGACATCCAGACAAGCGAACGACTGCAACGCTTCCAGAAGGCGTTTCACGCGGGGATGGACAATCCGTCCCCGCGTCTTGCGTTGGCGTCCCTCACCGGAGCGTCCGCCGCGTTCGCGGCCGTGTCACTCGCGCTCGACCCGTCGCCCTGTCCGTTCGTCCTCGCCGTGACGCCGGGGTTGCCCGAAGCGGACGTTCTCGCGGGCGACGTACGGATTCTCGAACAGGAATGCGCCGTTCGTGTGCAGGAATTCCCGCTTGCGCTGGAGGGCGACCGTGCGGCGGCGGCGGCGCGGTTGAAAGCGGCCGCCGTGTTGGGTGCCTACGGTGCGCATCCTACGCCGCTCATTGTCGTGGCGCCGTCGGGCGCGTTGCTGGAACCCGTGCCGCGACCGGCCGCCGTGGCCGCCGCTACCGTCCGTCTCGTGCAGGGCGAAACGCCCGCCGGCGGATTTGCCCGTCTGCTGGAACGTCTGCTGGCGGCGGGCTACGAACGCGCCCCCGAAGTCGTCTCCCCCGGCCAACTCGCCGTGCGCGGCGGCGTCCTCGACGTCTGGCCGCCAGACGCGGCGCGTCCCGTTCGCGCCGAGTTCTTCGGCGACGAACTCGATTCCCTGCGGACGTTCGACCCCGCGTTGCAAACGTCGATCGGCCCACTCGACGCGGCCGACGTCCCGCCGGTCAGCCTCGACGAGGGTGAGGGGCAGACGCTCCTTGACGTCGTGCCGGTGGACGGTACGATTCTTTGGCTTGACCACAACGCCTATTCCACGATCGCCCGTGCGGCGGCGCGGCCGTTCGCGCGGCAGATCTTCACGGGCGATCCTGCGCCGCCGGGCGTCCCGTCCGCGCCGTTCCTGACCGCCCCGTTGCCGGGGTTCGCGGAATTGGGCATGGAGGCCGTGCGCAACCCCGAACTGCTCGACGTGGCGCGGACGCGCCTTGCGCGGCATCTTGCGGCGGCGACGCGGAAAGGCGAGTTGGTTGTCGAGGACGCCGGGCTGTCGGGCGGGTTTGAGACGGACGGCCTCGTTGTCGTGACGACGAGTGACCGCGTTTTTGCGCACCGCCACCGTGCCGCTGCGCCATCCGTGCGCGAACGGACGCAGGGGGAACGGCTGACCGAATCGTTCGATATCGAACCCGGCGAATACGTCGTCCATCTCGAACACGGCATCGGGCGCTTCGTGGGGTCCACCGAAGTCGAAGTGGCGGGGCGGCGCAGCGAGGTCTTCACCATCGAGTACGCGGACGGTGCGCGTCTCCACGTGCCCGTGTCCCATGCGCATCTGCTGTCGCGCTACGTGGGCGTCAAGGGACAGGCTGTCAAACTCCATCGGCTGGACGGCCGTCGCTGGACGAAGGAAAAGGCGGCCGCCCAGCGTTCTGTGCGGGATCTCGCGTCGTCCCTTCTCGACCTGCAGGCTCGCCGTGCCGTCGTGCCGGGGTTCGCCTACGACGTCGACGCGCCCGGCGTGGCCGCGTTCGAGGCCGCGTTTCCCTACGAGGCGACGCCCGACCAGGCGGCCGCCGTGGCCGACGTGAAACGGGACATGGCCGCGACAAAGCCGATGGATCGTCTGCTCTGCGGTGACGCGGGCTACGGCAAGACGGAGGTGGCCATGCGAGCCGCGTTCATCGCCGCGATGAACGGCCGCCAGACCGTTCTCCTTGCGCCGACGACCGTACTGGCCGAACAGCACTACGAGACGTTCCTCGCCCGTTTCGCCGGAACGCCAATTCGCATCGAGGCCATGAGCCGCTTCCAGAGCGACGAGGCGAAAAAGGCCACGCGCGCGCGTCTGCTTTCCGGCGTGACAGACATCGTTATCGGCACCCATGCGCTGTTGTCCGTCAAAGTCCAGTTCCACGATCTCGGCCTCATCGTCATCGACGAGGAACAGCGTTTCGGCGTCAAGCACAAGGAACATCTCAAACGGCTTCGCGCCACGGCCGACGTCTTGACGATGAGCGCCACGCCGATTCCGCGCACGCTCTATTTGTCGATGACGGGCGCACGTGACTTGTCGTTGTTGCGGACGCCGCCGCGCGAGCGCGTGGCCACCGTCACGAAGATCGTCCGTGATGCGGACACGACCGTCAAGGCGGCGATTGAGACGGAACTGGCGCGGGGCGGGCAGGTCTTTTTCCTCCACAACCGCGTGTTGACGATTGGAAAGGTCTACACCCGCCTCCGGGAACTCGTGCCCGATGCGCGGATCGAAGTGGCCCACGGACAGATGGCGACGGCGGAACTTGCGGCGAAGATGCAGCGTTTCGCGCAAGGCGACGTGGACGTGCTGCTCTGCACGACGATTGTCGAGAGCGGGTTGGACATCCCGCGCGCGAACACGATTCTCGTCGACCACGCGGAACGGTTCGGCTTGGCGGAACTCTACCAGCTACGCGGCCGCGTGGGACGTTCCGCGCGTCAAGGCCACGCCTATTTCCTGTTGCCCGAGGACGGCGACGTGGATTCCGAGGCGCGTGAACGGCTGGATGCCTTGAAGAAACACGCGGGCGTCGGCGCGGGCTTCAACATCGCCTTGCGCGATTTGGAAATTCGCGGCGCGGGCAATCTGCTCGGCCGCGAGCAGAGCGGGCATATCGCGGCCGTTGGTTTCCATCTTTACTGCCAGCTGTTGCAGCGGACGGTGGCGCGGCTCAAGGGCGAGGCGGTGCCAGACGTCGTGGACGTCGCGCTCAACTTCGATTTTCTCAACTATTCGCCGGGGACGGGCGACATGGACGCGACAGGAGCGTGTCTGCCCTACGATTATGTGGAGGACGATGCGCAGCGCATGGACTTCCATCGGCGGCTGGCGGAGACGACGACGTTGCCGGCGGTGAAAAAACTCCGCCGCGAACTGGCCGATCGTTACGGACGGTTGCCGAAAGCGGCGGAACGGCTCGTGCGGCTGGCGGAATTCCGTGTGACCTGCGCGAAGTTCGGACTCTCCGCCGTCACGACGGTGAAGAACAAGGCGTTCTTCTATCGGCGCGGTTCGCAGACGGTCGCGTTCGTCGGCCATCTCGACGGCGCGTCTACGCCCGAGAAGAAACTGGCGCGGCTGATGAAGACGATCCTCGCCCACGCCGCGTCCTGATTTCGTGCGAGACGAGCGGGCGTATCAACGCGGGGCGCCGCCGTCCGGCGGGGGCGGTGGCGGCGGACCGCCGCCGGGACCGCCGTGGGACTGGGTGGCCTCGTAGATGGCGGACATTGTTTCGACGAAATCCTTTGCGTCACTTTCGGCAATGCCGAGATCCTGCGCCGTTCGGGTGAGCAAGGTCTGCCGTTCCGCGTTCGCCAGTTCGCGCGTTGTGCGGTCGAGATCCCGCATCTCTCTGAAGAGTTCGTGCCGTTGTTCCTCTGTCATGTCCGTGTTCTCGGGTGCGAGCATCTCGCGCAGTTCCTCGCGCCGCGCCACCGCCTCCTGATACCGGTCGTGGACGTCGCGTTCGGCCGCCGTGAGGCGTGTTCGGTCGACGCTGCCGAGAATGTCGAGCTGGTTCTGCGTACGCAACAACCGTCTTGCCCGCATCCGCGCATGGCGGTTCGTCATCTGCGCGTAGCGTTGCGGATCGCGTGTGCGTAACGCCTCCATCCGAGCGCGCATTTCCGCCACCGTGGGTGGGCGCGGCGGACGGTCGTCGTCGGGCGGCTGCGCCATCGCCGGTTTGTCGGCGGGCGGCGTTTCCGCGACGACCGTCGGCGTGGTTTCTTTCTGCTGAGCCAGTTTCCGTTCCAGTTCGCGGATGCGCGCGCGCAGACGTTGCGTCTCCGAGGACTCGTTCGGCGTTTTCGGTTTGATCGGGCGCGGTGTCGTTTCCGCCGATACCGCCGCAGGCACAGTCGCGCCTGGCCGCAGCCAGAAGCCGATCACCCCGCCTAGCGCGAATGCCACACAGGTGCAGACAAGCAAGATTTTCTTGTTTTCCATGTCCGCCAGTATAACACACTTCACCCGCGCAAGGTGAATTGTCGAGTTGTTACTTGTCAAAGGGGTGAGAAGATCGTGAAATACCGAAGAACGCCCGCCGTGCCGGAGAAAACCATGAAATCATCGTTCATCTCTACTGCCATCACGCAC
>CAZTHR010000071.1:0-10100 GCA_964613265.1 uncultured Lentisphaeraceae bacterium
TTAGTTTTCATATTGGGTTTTGCAAGGAGTCGACATGACGATTGAACAGTTCAAGGCCGTTTGGGCCGCGGCGGCCGTGAAAATCGCGGCCCGTGAAAAAGAGTATTCCGCGCTCGATGCGGCGGCGGGCGGGGACGGCGACCACGGCGAGGCGATCGTGGCGGCCACGAAAGCGTTGGCGGCCGCGCAGGGCGCCGATTTCAAGTCGCTGCTGACGGACATGGTGTCCCATCTCGAATCCGACGTGAGCGGATCGACGAGTTCGCTCTACGGGACGCTGTTCGAGGGCATGGCAGACGCCGTGGACGCGGGCGTGACGACGCTCGATGCGGCGGCCGTGGCGGCGCTGTTCACGGCAGGGCTTGAGGAATTGGGGTTCGCCACGAAGGCGAAGGAGGGCGACAAGACGTTCATGGACGCGCTCATTCCCGCCGTCAAGGCGTTGTCCGCCCATGCGGCGGAGGGCGAGTCGGCGATGTTCGCGGCGGCGGCCGCGGCCGCGAAGGCCGGCAGTGCGGCGACGGCGCAGATGCAGGCCAAGTATGGCCGCGCACGGAATCTCGGTGCGCGTTCGATCGGCCCGATTGATGCCGGCTCGGCCTCGAATGCCGACATCTGGGCGTGTTTTGCGGACGTGATGGCTTGATTGACAGATAAATCGAATCGAAGGAGAACAACAATGGCGGATATGGACGGTTTCAAGGAAGCGGCGGCGTATGGACTCGACACGCCGCAGAAGAACGAGGCGTTTTTCCTCAAAGGCGCGGAGAACCGCAGCTGGGGCGTGAAGAACCGCCTCGCGCGTATTTTCAACCCGAAGACGGGCCACACGGTGATGCTTGCCTGTGACCACGGTTTCATCATGGGGCCGACGAGCGGTCTGGAGCGCGTCGATCTGACGATTAATCCGTTGATTGAATACGCGGACTGTTTGATGTGCACGCGCGGCGTCCTCCGCGCCGTCATCCCGCCCACGATGAGCAAGCCGGTCTGTCTGCGTGCCGACGGCGGCACGACGATTCTGACGGATCTCAACCTCAACCGCGTCTACGACGCCGAGGACATCGTGCGCGTCAACGCGAGCGCAATGGCCGTGATGGTGGCCTGTGGCGACAAGGCGAGCGAGCAGATTACGACGCACAATCTCGTTCACGCGGTGGACATGGGCGAAAAGCTCGGCATCCCCGTTCTGGGCGTGACGGCTGTGGGCAAGGACATGGCGCGTGACGCGCGTTATTTCCGTCTGGCCACGCGCGTGTGCGCGGAGAACGGCGCGGCGTTCGTGAAGACCTATTACACGGACGAGGGTTTCGAGACGGTTGTCGCGCAGTGCCCGGTGCCGATCGTCATCGCCGGCGGCAAGAAGTTGCCGGAAGAGCAGGCGCTGGAACTCGCCTACAAGGCCATTCAGGCCGGCGCGGCGGGCGTCGACATGGGCCGCAACGTGTTCCAGAGCGCGAAGCCGCTCGCGATGATGAAGGCGATTGCCGGCGTCGTCCACCAGAACATGACGGCGAAAGACGCATTCGAACTCTATCAAGATTCGTAATTCGCGTTGGCGCTGACGCTCCAGTTCCTGGGTACGGGTACATCGGTCGGCGTTCCCCAAATCGGCTGCCGCTGTCCTGTCTGTACGTCGTCCGACCCGCGTGACACGCGCCGTCGGTCGGGCGTCTATGTTCGCGCGGGCAAAGTCGCGTTCGTCATCGACACGCCGCCGGAATTCCGGCTGGCGTGTCTGGCGTACCGCGTGGCGCAGGTCGATGCCGTCGTGCTGACCCACGCGCACATGGATCATGTTGCGGGGTTCGACGACGTGCGTCGGTTCAACACGCTCAATGGGCGCACGGTGCTGCCGTGCTATGCGGCGGCCGAGACGATCGAGGCCATGCACCACATTTTCCCGTACATCACGGAGGAACCGAATCCACGGGGGCTTTACCGTCCGATGATTCATTTCACGGCGGTGGCGCAGCCGTTCGCGATTGGCGACGTGACGCTGACGCCTTTGCCCGTCGTGCACGGGCCACGTACGAACGGCTATTTGATGGAACGGCAGGGGCATCGGATGGTCTACATGCCGGATTGTGCCGAGATTCCGCCGCAGACGAAAGCGTTGATGCAAAATCTCGACGTGCTGGTGTTGGACTGTCTGCGCGAACGGGCACATCCCACGCACATGAACCTGGAACGCGCATTGGCCGTGGTGGCGGAACTGGCACCGCGCCGGACGTATTTCACCCATCTGTGCCACGACGTGTCCCACGCCGCGCTTCAGAGAAAACTTCCACGAGGAGTCCGCGTGGCGTATGACGGACTTAAAATCAGAATTTGAAACGAATCCGAAACGGGAGAAGCGCGAAATGAAAACCATGTTCGGACTGTTGTTAGGGCTTTGGGGAATGGGCGTCTGTGTGGCGGCGCCGTTGCCGAGCGAAATCACTGTTCAGTTGAGACTGGATCAGCAGGAGTTCGTGATTGGCGAGCGGACGCGTGCAGTCGTCGACATCGCGAATGCGTCGCCGGACATCATCGACGCGCGTAAGCCGGAATCGCCCGACAAGGTCATTCTGGAACTCTACCGGGCAAACGACCGCCATCAGTACGAGAAGGGGTCGACAAAGCCGTTTGTCGCGCCGTTCGCACTTCTGTCGGGCGAGGGACAGAAACTTGAAACGTTCCTGTCCGATTATTTTCCGCTCAACGAGACGACGCGCTATCTGGCGCGGGCCGTGCTCGTCCATGCGGGGACGCGCTACGAAAGTGCCCTCAAATCGTTCAAGGTCGTGCCGGGTCTGCGGCTCGGCGGGGCGTTGCAGATGTTCGAGGGACACGATGGTCTGCGGCGCGAGTTTGAGCTGGCGCACTGGGGACGTGACCGTGTGGAACATCTGTTCCTGAAGGTGAAGGACACGGGCACGGCGTCGCGCAACTGGCAGACGACGGATCTGGGATCGTTTCTGCGCATCACGCGGCCGAAGATTTCTGTCATGCCATCCGGCGAAGTGATTGTCCTCCACCGTTTGACGCAGGACGCTTTCGTGCGCACGGTTTTCTGGAGTCTGCCGGGGGCGTTCGAGTTCCATGAAAACGAGAAAATGCACGACCCCGATTCGGCCGGCGCCGCACGTGTGAAGGAGCTCTATCAGGAGGCCGGCGGCGTTGAACCCGTCCGCAAGGCCTGGTGGAAGTTTTGGTAGGCGGGGGATGGAAAGGACGGCGTTCGCATGAACATTCTGGGCATTGAGAGTAGTTGCGACGAAACCGCCTGCGCGATCGTGAAGGACGGCCGCGAGGTGCTGAGCAGCGTGGTCTACACGCAAATCCCCCTGCACCAGCCCTACGGTGGCGTCGTTCCCGAAGTCGCGAGCCGGGCGCACATCGAGAAGATCCACGGCGTGATCGACGCGGCGATGAAAGGTTTTACGGGGACGATCGACGCCGTGGCCGTCACCTACGGGCCGGGTTTGGCGAGTTCCCTGCTCGTGGGGCTGAACGCTGCCAAGGGGCTGGCGATGGGTCTGGGCGTACCGTTGATCGGCGTCAACCACATCGAGGCGCATCTGCACACGCCGTTCCTCTACGACGCAGGTACGGCGGCAGGAGACCGGACGCCGGAAGACGCGATGCCCGCGTTGGGGCTGGCCGTCAGCGGCGGCCATACGACGTGGATCGACATGCCGGCGTATGGCGTCTATGAGATTATCGGACAGACCCTTGACGACGCCGCCGGCGAGGCGTTTGACAAGGCCGCAAAGCTGCTGGGGCTGGGCTATCCGGGCGGGCCGGTCATCGATCGCTGGGCGAAGGGGTTCTGGAACGGGGCAACGGATTTTTCGGATGCGGCGGCGTTGAAAGCGTTGACGTATCCGGCCGAGATTCGTCTGCGCGACGGGATGCCGAATTTCCCCAAGGGGCATCCTCGTGCGGGTACGGCCGCGCTGGCGGGGTTGGATGCCCGGCTCTGCGTGTCGTTTTCGGGATTGAAAACGGCGCTGCTCTACCATGTGCGGAAAAGTCCGCCGAAGGACGATTTGGAGAAGGCGGCGCTTGTGGCGGCCTATCAAGAGGCGATTGTGGGGACGTTGGCGGATCGGACGCGGACGGCGCTGGCGCGGCGGAACTACAAGGCGCTGATCGTCGGCGGGGGCGTCTCGCTCAACGGTCGTTTACGCGCGCGTCTGGCCGAAGTCGCGGCGGCGGCGCACGTCCCGCTTCTCTTGGCCGCGCCGAAGAACTGCGGTGACAATGCCGCCATGATTGCGGGGTTGGCCTACTATCGGCGCAACGTGACGGGCGACGCCGCGTTTGCCGTGGACGTCAATCCGACGCTTCAGGCGGGCGCATGAGATTTCTGAAACGAAAAGGACAAAAGGAAGGTTACGGTACATGAAGAAGGTTCTGGCGGTTTGTGCGATCTGCGCGGCGGCGGTGTTTGCGTCGGCGGCGGAGGACGGAAAGCCCGTGGTGGAGGAGGTGGACGACGGTGCGTACTTCCTCGATCCGTATTTCGATTTCCAGACGGAGCTCCATTTCTATTCCGCCTACGTGTGGCGCGGACGCATCATCTGCGACCGTCCCGTGTGGCAGCCCGCGCAGGACATCTACGTCAACCTCGGCGAGGATGCGGCGTACGGCCGCCTCAAAGTCCGCCTTTGGGCCGACTTCTACATCAACGGACATCGTCCGCCGCATCGTTTCGGTGGCATGAGCATTGTCGACGAAACGGTCAGCTACACGAAGACGTTCCTTGAGAACATCGACTTCGAGGTCGGCCACATCGGTTACCAGTACCCGAACCGCCATGCCTCCGGAATGCGCGACACGGATGAACTCTTTACGGGCCTCCGCTGGCGCAATCCCTACCTCACGCCGAAAGTCTACGTGTGGTGGGACTACGGCTCGAACAGCCACAACGCCGAGAATTGTCTGTTCTTCGATTTCGACTTTTCGCACACGTTCGCTCTGACGAAAGAACTTTCATTGAACGTCGGCGGCGGGTTCGGCGTCGCGAACGGCCCGTACATGGAGAACTACACGGTGGGGCAGATCAACGGTCCCGCGTTCAACTACTTCCACAACGACGTCGCCCTCTACTACCGGTTGACCGACTGGTTGAAGGTGGGCGGCAGCCTGTCGTATTTCTACAACCTCAGCCGTCAGGTGCGGCATAGCAACTACGATTTGAACGATGCCTACAACGCGGGCATTCTGCGAGGCGGCGTGCACTTCGTGGCGAATTTCTAAACACGTGACAAAGATTGGAGACGCGGATGAAGAGAAGAGAGTTCTTGGGCATGGCCACGGCGTTTGCGGCGGCCGGATGCGTGTCGGCAAAGCCGACGGAAACGAAGTGGACGCCGTTTCGCGGCACGAAGAAAGTGCGCGTCGTCCAGTGGGGGCTGTGCCATGAACACGCCGACGGCAAGTTCGGGTCGCTCAAAAAACTGCCGAACGACTTTGAACTCGTCGGCGTCGTGGACGACCGCGCCTCGAAGACGGCGCGTGAAGCCCGCAACTACAAGATCTACGACGGTGTGCCGCGCCTGACGCCCGAACAGGTGCTGGCGGACAAGTCGATCCAGTGCGTTTTCGTGGAGGTCACGAACGACGACCTCATCCCCGTCGCCCAGGCGTGTGCGGATCGCGGCATCGCGATGCATCTCGACAAGCCGTGCGGGCAGACCCTCGCGCCGTTCGTCACGCTCGTCGAGACGTGTCGCCGCCGGGGCATTCCGCTCCAGATCGGCTACATGTTCCGCGTCAATCCGGCGGTGAAGTTCTGCCAGAAAGCCGTGGCCGAGAAGTGGATCGGCGACGTGAATTTCGTCGAGGCGGACATGAACCACAACTACGGCAGCAAGCAGTACGAGCCGTACATCAAGTCCTTCAAGGGCGGCGTCCTCTACAACCTCGGCTGCCACCTCGTGGACTTCATTCTGCCGATGTTCGGCGACGTCGTGCCGTGCCAGGCTCATGCCGTGCTGCAGACGTCCGCCGCCAGCACGACGCCTGGCACGCTCTCCAACACGGCCGCTCTCCTCGCCTGGAAACAGGGCATGGCGCTCGTCCGTTCCTGCAGCAAGGCACCGGGCGGTTCGCGCCGCCTCCGCATCGATGGCACGAAAGGCTGCATCGACCTCTGCCCGATTGAGCGTTTCGATGGCAAGAACCTGACGTTGCGCTTCAGCGTGGAGCAGGACGTGCCGGGCTACAAGAAGGGGACGCACACGGTCGATTTTGGCGTCCAGAAAGACCGCTACGCCGACCAGCTGCACGAGCTGGCGCAGATCGTGCGCGGCGACATTCCCAACCCCGATCTCTACGACCACGATATCGCCGTCCACAAGGCAACGCTGATGGCGTGCAACATGCCGTTCTAAGGGACTGCAACTTGAACGAACTGACGGAAAGGATTTGACAACGATGAAAAAGGCAAAACTTCTTCTTGGATGTGCGCTGGCCGCCGCGTGTACGTGGGCGCAGCCGGCGGCGGACTACGCGACGCGGGACATTTTCACGGACGGTGAATTCTTCGTGGGCTGCAACTACTGGGCGAAGAACGCCGGCATGTACATGTGGAGCCAGTGGCGGCCCGACGTGGTGGAACGCGAGCTCGCCGAACTCGCCAAGTACGGGACGCGGGTGTTGCGCGTTTTCCCGCTTTGGCCGGACTTCCAGCCGCTGACGGGCGACTGCCGTGCCGGCGGCAGCTACCGCGCGTTCCTCCAGAACAACAAGCCGCTTCAGAACGCGGCGGGCGTGGACGAGGAGATGTTGCGCCGCTTCCGCTTCTTCTGCGACGTCGCGCAGAAGAACGACATCAAGCTCATCGTCGGCATTGTCACGGGCTGGATGAGCGGCCGCCAGTTCGTCCCCGCCGTCTTCGAGGAGAAGAACGTTCTGTCCGACCCGCTCGCCGTCATGTGGCAGACGCGCTTCGTGCGCTACTTCGTCGAGAAGCTCAAGGATCACCCGGCGATCGCCGCATGGGACTATGGCAACGAATGCAACTGCATGGGCGCGAACGACCAGGCGATGTTCTACAACTGGATGGAGCACATCGGTTCCGCGATTCGTCTGAAAGACCCGACGCGCCCCGTCGTCTCCGGAATGCACGGGCTTTCGACGTGCGAGACGGACAGCACGCCGATTCGTCTGAACGGCGAACTCTCCGACATTCTCTGCACGCATCCCTACGCGCTCTACGTGCCGGGCTGCGGCAAGGAGGCGTTCAACACGATGCGCACGGAACTCCATCCGACGGCTGAATCGCTGCTCTACCGCGATCTCGGCGGCAAGCCCTGCTTCGTCGAGGAAGTCGGCAACCTCGGAACGGAATACGCGAGCGACGCGCGGACGGCCGCCGGAATGCGCGCCACGATGTTCAGCGCCTGGGCGAACGACCTCAAGGGCTGCCTCTGGTGGTGCAACTCGGATCAGGAAGTTCTCGACTTCCCGCCCTACACGCTCACGGCCTGCGAACGCGAACTCGGTCTTCTGCGCCAGGACTATTCGCCCAAGCCGATCATGCTGGAGATGAAGAAGTTCCAGGACTTCCGCGCCACGCTGCCGTTCAAGAAACTGCCCGCGCGCAAGCCAAACGCCGTCATTGTCGTGCCGGAAAAGGAAGCCGGCTGGCAGAGCGGATTCGGCTGCTACCTCCTCGCCCGCCAGGCCGGCATCGATCCGATGTTCGCCGGCGCGGAGAACCAGGAACTGCCGGATGCGAATCTCTACATCGTCTCTTCCGTCGGTTCGGACATGGGCTACTCCTATCCCGCGCAGAAGAAGTTCTTCGGCAAGGCGAAGGACGGCGCCACCGTGCTGGTCGTTCTCGGCGGCTCGTCGCGCTTCACGCATTTCCGCGAGCAGACGGGGCTTGAAGTGGACTACGGCGCCCGCGCGGGCATCGACCGCCGTTTCTCGTTCGAGGGCCGCGCAATGTCCTGCTACGACAACTTCACGACGAAGCTCGTCGCGCGTACGTGCGACGTCCTTGCAAAAGCGGCGGACGGCGAACCCGTCTTCACGAAGTTCAAGTACGGCAAGGGCGTCGTGATGGTGGTCAACTCGCCGGTCGACGTGGCGGCCATCAACCGCACGGACTGCTTCACGGGCGCGAATCTGACGCCGTTCTACAAGTTCTTCCGCGAAGCCGCGCACGTCGCGGGCGTCAAGACGAAAGTCGAGAAGGGCGACAATCCCTACGTCGCGTTCACGGAACACCCCGCGCCGGACGGTTCCACGATTGTCGTCGGAATCAACTTCGAGCCGCGCGCGCAGAAGTGCCCCGTCAAAATCAATGGTACGCTGGGTCGTGTCTGGCGCGGCGCCGTGACGGCGGACGCGGTGACGCTCGAACCGAACGAAGCGGCCGTCTTCGAGGTGAAGTGACACACGACCGGAAGAGCAACGGAAAAGTCGATAAGGATTCATGTAAAACCTGACAGAAGGGGGATTCCATGGACGAACAGATCAAGCAGAGTGAAACGAAATGTAAGCACGGCGGTTGTAAACATGAACGGCCGTGTGCGTGTCGGGGGAAACATGCGGCGACGCGGCCGGCGGGGGTGGATGTCTTCGTCACGCTGCTGCGTCTGGCCGTCGGATGGCATTTCCTCTACGAGGGCGTGTGGAAGTTGTCGCAGACGAACTGGACGGCGGCGGGCTATCTGCGTTCGAGCGAATGGATTGCCGGGCCGCTGTTCAAGGCGATTGCGGCGAATCCGACGGCGATGCACGTGTGCGACCTCCTGAACGAATGGGGGCTTGTGTTGATCGGCCTCGGCTTGATTGCGGGCGTTTTCGCGCGTGCGGCGTCCGCCGCCGGCATCCTCATCCTCGCGTTCTACTACGTCTGCCAGCCGCCGTGGCTGGCGGCGACGGGCGACGCCCATTACCTCTTCCTCGACTTGCGTCTTGTGGAGGCGCTGGTTCTGGCGCTCTTCGTCTGCACGCCCGGCCGGGGAGTGGGCAGTCTCCTGCGCGGTTTCCGGGCGAAACTCGCGGCGCGGAAGGCGAAGGCGTCCGATACGGCCGCCGCAGACGATTCCGAGGTGGCGGCGACGTCCGTTGCGGGTCCGACGCGCCGCGACTGGCTGGGCGGTCTGGCGTCCTGCACGGCGCTGGCGGCGTTCGGCGGACTCTTCCTTCGTTGGAAGCTCGGCAAGGTGGACGCCGTCACGAGCGCGACGGCCAAGGCGTTCGAGTTCACGGGACTGGACAAACTTTCGCATCCGATCGACCAGTTCATGACCCTAGGGCGTGGCGTGAAGGTGAGCCGTCTCATCCTCGGCGGCGGCATGATCAGCGGCTACGCGCATCCGCGCGACCTCAAGTATTTGAGCGGGCCGAACGGTCTGATGAAGGCGTACAACACGCCCGACCGGACGCGCCACACGCTGGCGTTTGCGGAAAAGGCCGGCATCAACACGATGATCATCAATCCGCTTCTGATCGACACGGTGACGGACTACTGGAAGCGCACGGGCGGCAAGATCCAGTTCATCACGAACTGCGGCTACCACGGCGCGGCCGGCGCGGGGGCGGAAGCAATCGCGAAGGGGCTTGTGCAGGGGGCGAAGATGAGCGTCGACCGTGGCGCGGCGTCCTGCTTCATGCGCGGTGAATATACGGACGACATGGCGGCCAAGGGGCAGGTGAAGCTGTTCGCCCAGTGCCTGGAGGAGATGAAGAAGCTCCCCGTGCCGATTGGCATCGGCTGCCACGAATGGAAGACTGTGAAGTTCTGCCTGGAACATGACATCGTGCCGGACTACTGGATGCTTACGTTCAACAGCCGCAAGTACTGGAGCGCGACGCCCTCCTTCGGCACGAACCACGACAATTGCTGGTGCACGGATCCGGAAGGGCTGAAGGAATACATGAAGACGGTCAAGCAGCCGTGGATTGCGTTCAAGGTGCTCGGCGCGGGCGCGATCCATCCGCGCGAGGGCTTCCCCTATGCGTTCAACAACGGCGCGGACGCGATTTGCGTGGGGATGTTCGACTTCCAGATGGTCGAGAACGTGAACCTCGTCAACGGCATCTTCAAGAACGGCCTTCCGCAACGCGCCCGTCCGTGGCATTCGTAAACG
>CAZTHR010000072.1:0-10048 GCA_964613265.1 uncultured Lentisphaeraceae bacterium
GGCGCGGTGCTGGTCAACAACTTCGTGTTGAACCGGTTTCTGGGCTGTTGTCCGTTTTTGGGCGTATCTAAGAAGACGGATACGGCTTTGGGTATGTCCGGCGCCGTCATCTTCGTCATGACGTTGGCCTCGGCGGCCACATGGTTGCTGGATCATTTCCTGCTCGCGCCGCTCGGCCTCGGCTACATCCACACGCTCGTCTTCATCCTCGTCATCGCCGCGCTCGTCCAGTTCATCGACCTCGCGATGAAGCGGTTCATGCCGCCCCTCCACGCCGCGCTGGGCATCTTCCTGCCGCTCATCACCACGAACTGCGCCGTCCTCGGCGTCGCCGAACTGAACTGCAAGAACGGTACGCCGTTCTTTGAGTCGGTCTTCTTCTCGTTTGCGGCGGCCGTCGGCTTCGGCTTCGCGCTCGTCCTCTTCTCCGGCATCCGCGAAAAGCTGGCTCACGCCGATCCCCCGCGCTGTTTCCGTGGCGTCGCGCTCGCGCTGGTCACGGGCGGCCTCCTCTCGTTGGCCTTCATGGGCTTCAACGGTCTCGTCAAACTTCCGTATTGATTCACGCCATGTCCGCCATTCTCATCGCCACGCTCGTCGTCGCGGGTCTGGGCGCCGTCGCCGCCCTTGTTCTGGCCATTGCCGACAAATATCTGTCCGTCCCAGAAGATCCCCGAATCGGTCTCATCACGGCGGCCCTGCCGGGCGCCAACTGCGGTGGTTGCGGCTTCGCCGGTTGTGGCGACTACGCCCGTGCGCTCGTGGAGGGCACGGCCGCGCCGGGCGCCTGTGCGCCGGGCGGCGACGCCGTCAACCGCGAAATCGCGCACATCCTCGGCGTCGCGGCCGAACAAACGGAACGGCGCGTCGCGCTCGTCAAATGCTGCGGTTCGCGTTCCGAGGCCATCCGCGTGGGCGACTACAACGGCCTCGTGGACTGCGCGGCGGCGGCGGCCACGGCGGGCGGGGACAAGGGCTGCCGCTTCGGCTGTCTCGGCTACGGCGCCTGCGCCCACGTCTGTCCCAAACACGCCATCATGATCGAGGATGGCCTCGCGAAAGTGGACAAGCGGCTCTGCATCGGCTGCGGCAAATGCGTCGCCGCCTGCCCGCGCAAATTGATCGAACTCGTCCCCGCGCGCGCCACGATCCACGTTCTCTGCAACAATCCGTTGCGCGGGCCGGACGTCATAAAGGTCTGCGGCGTCGGATGCATGGGCTGCCATCTGTGCGAACGCCAAGCCGGCGGAAAGGAGGCCGGGCATTTCACGTTCGACGGCTTCCTCGCCAAAATCAACTACGCAAACCCGCCCACCGATCCGATCCTTGTGGAGAAGTGTCCGCGCAAATGCATCAAGGAAGATCCCCATTACGAGGCTGGCACATGAACGTCGTCAACGCATCTTTCAAATTTCGCGGAGGCGTCCATCCGGACGGCCAAAAGGACTTGGCTCGCGACAAGGCGATTGTCGCACTTCCCCTACCCGCCACGCTCGTCGTGTCCATGAGCCAGCATCTCGGCGCACCGGCCACGTGCCGGGTCAAACCGGGCGACCACGTCGCGGCCGGGCAGCTTATCGGTGAACGAAACGGCTTTATCTCCCTCGGCGTCCACGCCCCGGCGGCAGGCATCGTCAAAGCCGTCGAATCGCGCCTGGGGCCGTCGGGCGCCTGGGCACCGGCCGTCGTCATCCAAACGGACGCCGATCCGTCTGCCACACCGCCCGTGCGCCTTCCCCCGATGGATTGGCGTACAGCCTCCCGTGAAGACTTGCTGGCGCGTCTGGCAGACGCCGGCATCTGCGGCATGGGCGGGGCGGGGTTTCCGACGGTTGTCAAACTCGCGCCGCCGCCGGGTCGGACGTGCGACGTCCTCATCCTCAACGGCGCGGAGTGCGAACCCTACCTGACGGCCGATTTCCGCGTGATGGTCGAACAGGCGGACCGCATTCGCCTGGGCGTCGAAATCATGCGCAAAATCCTGGGCGGCCCCGCCGTCCGCATTGCGGTCGAAGCCAACAAGCCCGAAGCAGTCGCGGCGTTGGAGGCGGCGTTTGCGGACATCGACGGCGACGTCTCGATCGTCGTTCTGCCCGTCCTCTACCCGCAAGGATCGGAAAAGCACCAGATCTATGCGGTCACAGGCCGGCTCGTGCCGCCAGGCGAACTGCCGATTTCCGTCGGCTGCGTCGTCGAGAACGTGGGAACGGTCATCGCCCTCGCCGCCGCCGTGGTCGATGGACAGCCGTTGATCGAACGGGTCACGACCGTGTCTGGCGACGGCATCGTCGAACCGCGCAACGTTCGCGCCCCCGTGGGGACACGCTACGCGGATCTTGTGGCGTTCTGCGGCGGCGAAAAGCCGAACGTGCGCAAAGTCATTTCCGGCGGCCCGATGATGGGATTCGCCGTGCCTCATCTCGACGTCGCCACGACGAAAACGACGTCGGGGCTCTTGTTCTTGACGGAAGACCGCGTGTTCCAGTACCGCGCCGTGCCGTGTATCAACTGCGGCCGCTGCCTCCGCGCCTGTCCCATGCGTCTGAACCCGGCGGTCATTTCCCGCGCCGTCGAGGCGGACGACATTCCGGCGGCTCGCCATGCCGGTGTCATGAACTGTATCGAATGCGGCGCCTGCGCGTTTGTCTGTCCGGCCTATCGTAGTCTGACGCATCTCTGCCGCCGGGCCAAAAACTCCATCCGCGCGGCGGACGTGGCGGCGAAAGCCAAGGCCGCCCCGCACAAGTAAACGAGGATTCCCACCATGCTCCCCAAACAGACCGGCGAAAGATACCTGCTTTCAAGTTCGCCCCACGCCCACGCGAAAGGCGGCGTCGGCGGCATCATGCTAGACGTCCTGCTCGCGCTCCTGCCTGCGTTGGCCTGCGGCGTTTATTTCTTCGGACTCAACGCCCTCTTCCTCGTCGCCACGTGCGTGTCCACCTGTCTGGTCACGGAGGCCGTGTGCCGTCTGGCGATGAAGCGCGACAATTCGATTGGCGACTTGTCCGCCGTCGTCACGGGCGTTCTGCTGGCCTTGAACCTGCCACCAAACCTGCCGCTCTGGATGGCCGTGGTCGGCTCGATTTTCGCCATCGGCGTGGCCAAACAGGTCTTCGGCGGCCTCGGCTACAATCCGTTCAACCCCGCCCTCGCCGCGCGCGCGTTCATGCTCATTTCCTTCACGGGCGCGATGACAACGTGGTCGGCCTCCGGCTGGATGGTGTCGGCGGGCGGCGTCGACGCCGTGACTCACGCCACGCCGCTCGCGCTCGTCAAAAAGGGCGTGGCGGGATTCGACTGGAGCCAGATCGCCTTGATCAAAGACCTCTTCGTCGGCAACGTCAACGGCTGTCTGGGCGAAACGAGCGCGTTGGCCCTGCTCGTCGGCGCGGCCTACCTGCTCATCCGCCGCGTCATCACCTGGCACATCCCCGTGGCGTTTCTCGGCACGATGTACCTGTTTGCGCTCATCCACGGCGGTGTCCCGCCGCTCGTCCATGTCCTGTCGGGCGGCGCGGTGCTTGGCGCCTGTTTCATGGCGACGGACTACGTGACGTCGCCCGCCACCGTGCCGGGCAAGCTGGTGTTCGGCTGCGGGTGCGGTCTGCTCACGATGTGCATCCGCACGGCGCCGAACGGCGCCTACCCGGAAGGCGTCTCGTTCGCGATTCTGATCATGAACGCCTTTACGCCGTTGATTTCCCGCTGGACCCAGCCCCGCCCCTTCGGTTTCAGGAAAACGAAATGAACAAGACGCTACAGACCATTCTCTCCCTGACGATCATCTCCGCCGTATGCGCGGCCATCCTCGCCACGGTCAATGACGTGACGAAAACGCAAATTGCCACGCTGAAGGCGCGTGCCGTCGAAAACGCCGCCAAACTCGTCCTGCCCGCCTCGGTCGCGACGGTCGACGCCGTGGCGGACGGCCTCTACGTCGGACGCGACGCGCACGGAAAGGTCGTTGCCTACGCCGTCACGGGTCTCGATCCACATGGCTTCGGCGGCGACATCAAGTTGATGGTTGGTTTCACGCCTGATTTCGCAATCGTCACCTACCAGAAACTCGAAGCGACGGAGACGCCTGGACTGGGCACGAAATTGACGGCCCCCGAATTCATGCGGCAATTCAAGGGGAAATCCGCCCGGCACGACTTGAAGGTCGCGAAGGACGGCGGCGACATCGAAGCCATCACGTCCGCAACCATCACGTCCCGCGCCGTGTGCGGCGCGGTCAACCAGGCGCGGGCACGGTTGCAGCGCCATCTGTCCACGACGAAGTAACGGTACGGCATGGCTCGAAAGTCAAAGCCCGTTTGCTGGATCGAATACGCCGTGCTGCGCAGCACCTGTGCGCTCGTGAACGCCGTGCCGTACACCGTCGCCTGTGGCCTCGCGCGTGGACTTGCCCGTCTGCTCGTCGCCTGTGGGTTCAAGCGAGAACGGACGTTCGGACGTATTCGCACCGTCTTCCCCGACCTTTCGGATGCCGACGTGCGGCGGATCGCCACATTCTCGCTTGCCAACGTCTTCCAAGACGGCGTGGAGATGATTCGTGCGCCGCGTTTCACCAAGCGCTGGGTCGCACAGCACGTCAAGGATATCGCCGTCTACGCCGAACGCCTGAAAGCCGTACTCGACGAAGGCAACGGCGCGGTGATCATGGTGCCGCACTGTGGTAACTGGTACATGGCGGCGTGGGCGATGGCGGCCTATGGTCTGCCGCTCTCGGCCGTGGCGGCACGTCAGCGCAATCCCTACGTCGACGCCTGGATGAAACGCCAGTACGGCAGCATCGACGTGATGGAGCGCGGCAGCCCGTCCCTGCGGCACGACATCCTTTCGCGCCTCAAAGACGGACGCGGATTTGCGATTCTGCCCGATCTTCGCGTTCCGAACCTCGACGTCGAACTCCCCTTCCTCAACGGCACGGCCAACGTCTCGCACGGCGGGGCGCTCTTCGCCGTGGCAGCCGGCGCCCCCATTGTCGTCGCCATCATGCGGCGCGAAAAGGGTCGTCACACGTTCGATCATCTGGCCACGTTGCGCCCCAATCCCGATGCGCCCGACCGACGCGCCGAAGCCTGCCGTCTGACCCGCGAGGTTCTGCGTCTACTCGACGCCGCCATCCAAAAAACGCCCGAACAGTGGTACTGGTACAACAAGCGCTGGATTCACCAACCGCCCCAGCGTCCCCGCGCCTAAACGCGAACGGACATCGCGAGGGCAGTGGACGCCACGGCGGAAATCAGCCGTGCGCAACGAGGAACGGGTAGACGAGCGCGGGGATGAAAAGGATGGAATCGAACATGTCCAAGAAGCCGCCCATGCCGGCGGGCATGAACGTGGCCGAGTCCTTGACGCCGCATTCGCGCTTGAAGCGCGATTCAATCAAATCGCAACCCGTGGCCACCAGCGCAAGCGCCGCGCCGCCGCAGACGGCCTCGATGTAGGACACGCGCCCCCAAAGCGGAATCGTGGCGGCCCAGCCGAAGTGACGCGCCAACGCGAGGAACACACACGCCGTCACGGCCGCGAAAACCATTGAACCGACCAGTCCCTCCCAGGACTTGTTCGGCGAAATCGTCGGACACATCTTGTGGCGGCCGAAGGATAGACCGAATGCAAACCCGCCCGTATCGGAGAACTTCGCCACGGCGATCAGGCAGAGCAACGTATACAACCCCGCCCGCGACACCGGCATGGCGAACAGTCCCTCCGGCGCTCCAATCTGGACGACGCGCAGGAAGAACGACAACAGAAACGGCACGTAGAAGAACCCGGCCAGCGTCACGGCCAACGACCCGATGGGGCGCTCATAGCGGGCGCGGAACAGGACGACGAGCGAGAGCAGGAACGTCGCCCCCACGCTCGCAATGGGCAGACACGACAACAGACGCGCCTCGCCCGCCCCGGCCGGAAACGCGGCCACGCCCCCCAACCACGCCGCGCCCATAAGCAGCCCCAAGCCCGTGACGGGCTTGTAGGCTTTCGCCATTTGGTAGAATTCAAGCTGGATAAGCGTCGAAAGAACGAGCAGAACGGGCGGCAGCGTTTTCAGCGGTGCAAAGAGAAAGAGTGCAATGACGGCCGCGCCGACGCTGAGGCCCGTAACGGTTCTTTTGACGACTTTGTTCATGCGGGAACGGAGAAACGGGCGATTAGAGGGCGATACGGAGCGTGGATTCACGCGCCGGGCCGATGGAGAGGATGCCGAGCTTACCGCCCGACAACTCGATCAGTCGATCCACATAGGCCCGCGCCTTCGGCGGCAGGTCTTCCAACCGCGTAATGTTGGACGTCGACGTCATCCAGCCGTCCATCTCCTCGTAAATGGGCTTCACACGCGAGAGCGCATCGGCCGAGGCCGGCATGAAATCAATCCGCTGGCCATCCAACTCGTAGGCCACGCAGATCTTGATTTTCGGGAAGACGTCCATCACGTCGAGTTTCGTCAACGCCCAGTAGTCGATACCGTTGATCTGCTGCGCGTAGCGCGCGATGACGGCATCGTACCAGCCCGTGCGGCGCGGCCGCTTCGTGACGGCGCCGAACTCGTGTCCGCGTTCGGCCATCGTCTTGCCGTCGGCGTCCTGCTTGTCGATCGCGTTGTAGAGTTCCGTCGGGAACGGCCCTTCGCCGACGCGCGTCGTGTAGGCCTTGACCACGCCGACGACGCAATCGATGTCGCGCGGCGACAGCCCCGTGCCGATACAGGCGCCACCGGACGTCGGGTTGGAGGACGTAACGAACGGATAGGTGCCGAAGTCAATGTCCAACATCGTCCCCTGGGCGCCCTCCATGAGGATGGACTTGCCCGCCGCCTTGGCGGCATGGAGCATCGGCACCGTGTCGCGGATGTAGGGGGCGAGTTTCGCCTGAGCGTCCTTGTAGATGGAAACAATCTCATCGGCATCCATCTGGTAGTCGCGAACCGTGCAACCGGGGACCTCAATCTGATCGCCTTCGTCCACACGCTCGGCTTTGAGCATCCGCAGAATACGATTCGTTTCTTCGACCTGTTCGCGCACCTTGTCGAGGAACGTATCCGTCAACATGTCGCCGCACCGCAATCCCGTACGGGAGACCTTCGCGGCATAGGCCGGCCCGATACCACGCCCCGTCGTACCGATTTTACGCCCCGTCGGCCGCGCCGCCTCCTCGGCCTTGTCCAACGCACGGTGGTAGAGCATCACCATCTGCGTACGTGTGGAAATGAACAGCCGCCCCTTCGGCTCGACGCCCGTCAGACGCATCGTCTCGATTTCCTCGATGAGATCGAGCGGGTTCATCACGACACCGTTGCCGATGACGCACACTTTGCCTTCATGGAGAATGCCGGACGGAATCAGCCGGAGGACGCGCTTCCGGCCTTCGGCGATCACGGTATGACCGGCGTTGGATCCGCCTTGGTAGCGAACCACGTAGTCGGCCTTGTCGGTCAACACATCGATGATCTTGCCCTTGCCTTCATCGCCCCATTGCGATCCAATCAAAACCGTATTCATCCTGTTGTCAACTCCTCGTTGGGATATCGTTTCAAAACCAAGGAATATTTTACCAAAAAATGCCCCCTGCGTGAAGACGTCCGTGTGAAAAGCACACACGGACGCGCAACACGCGGAATCAGACGATCCGCGTCCTCACTTCTTCACGTTGAAATCCATCTGCTGCTGCTCGACGGCGCGAAGACCGGAATCAGAGGCAGAAAACGCCGCCGACACCGCCGCCGCCGCGCCCGGCGTGAACGTGATCGCCCCCTTCTGCTGGACGTGGACGCCCTTTCGCACAAGTTCTGCCTTCACGGTGATGGGCTGCGGCTTTTCCACGGCTTTGGGACGAATGAGGACGAGCGCCTCACCCCAGCGCGTCTGCTGCGGGTTCTCGCCGACGATTTCCGCCGGGCCTTCCACGGAGAACTTCACCGTCTCCGTCAAGTAGCGCTTCGGCGTTCCCTTCCAGTCCGCGAGCGTGGCCGTCGCCGCCACGAGGTCGGAACCATCCGCCACCGGCGCCAGCCCCTCCGTGTCGAGCGCCATGACAATCTGCGAGAAACGCTTCGCGGGCGTATTCGTCTGCACCGTACCGTCGGGCAGCGTGGCGACGAAATTCGCCCGGCCGGCCGCCGTTCTGTCCTTGTTGTAGTACGTGAGGTTGTGGAGTTCGCAGTACTTGAAGGACGTCTCGCCCGGCTTGAAAGGACGCCCCAGCCACGTGGCCGTGTACGGGCAGTTCGAGTAGACAACCATGTCGCCCGGCGAATAGGGGGCGAGTTCGTGGGCCAGGTAGACGAACGGCTTGTCCGTCAGCGCCGCTTTGAACGCATAGTAGGACATTTTCTTCTGACGGCCATAGGAAAGAATGCCGCCGAAGAAATTGTCGGGATGATAGCCACGCGCGTGGTCGGCGCCGTGCCAGAGCGTGCCGCCGAAGTGATGGGCGGGCGCGGCGCGTTCCGTGGTGAGGCTGGGCCAGTACGTCTCGTGGATGTAGTGCCAGGCCTGGGCGACCTGCGGCCCCTCGCCCCACTCACGCGCCACGCGAGAGGAGGAGTTCTGCGCGTTCCAGTCGTCCGGGAAGTCGCCCCACTCGCGACAGAACGTCGCCTTGTCGGGCGCGACCTGCGCCCCGTAGGTGACGTCGCAGATGCCCGATCCGGCCGAAATGGAATCGCAGGCGCAGTAATTCGGCGCACGCGTCTCGCGCTTGACGATGGCAACGGCGTTCGTGACGAAATAGCCAGGGAAATGCGTCTCGTTCAGAATCGGCTCCCACATGAGCAGACACGCCCGCGACCGGTCGCGCCGCGTCATCTTCAGGATGTCGTCGTACACGCGCTGCTCGAAGACGGGGTTCTTCCCCCAGAACTGCCAGCCGGGCGTGTTGACAATCACGAACATGCCGAGCGCGTCGCAGGCGTCCATGAACGCGGGATCCTGCGGGTAGTGCGCGTTGCGGAAGACGGTCATACCCGCGTCGCGGTACTTCTTAACGTCGCGCCAGTGGAGCGAATTCGGCAACGCGCCGCCGATGAAGAGGAAGTCCTGATGGCGGTTCACGCCGATGAGCTTCTTCGGGTACGGCTTGCCGTTGAGCGTCAGCCCCGTGGCGTCGAGCGTAAAGTCACGGATGCCGAACTTCACGCCCACGGAATCGACGAGGCGGCCGCCCTTGCGGACGTTCACCGTGAGCAAATGCAGATTCGGCGTTTCCGGCGTCCAGAGCGCGGGATTCGCCGGCTTGAACGGCGGCGTGACGGGCTGGCCGTCGTAGAGAAATTCCGTCGTCGCGCCGGCCACGTCGCCACCCAGCGTCACGTCGGCTCGCACCGTCCACGTGCCGTCCTTCTCCAAGTGCGACGTCACGTAGACGCCGCCCTTATCCGTGTCCGTCACGTAGGCAGCGCCCGTTTCGACGAGAAAAGCGTCGCGGTAGACGCCGCCGAAGTACGTGAAATCAAGATCATGCTGCGGCTTGCCGGGCGGGAAGTCGGGGTCGTCCGAATTGTCGCACCAGATCTCCAGGCTGTTCGTGCCGTCCTTCAAGATGCCCGTCACATCCACGTGAATCGGCAGATAGCCGCCGAAATGCTCGGCCACCTGCGTTCCGTTCAGCGTCACGCGGCTTTTGCCCATGATCGCCTCGAAATGGAGGAACTGACGGGCGCTCCCCTTCCGCCACGTGAACGTCCGACGATACCAGGCCGGCTGCTGGCGATTGACGCCGCCTGACGCCTCATAACCGATCTCGCCCTCGTCAATGCAGTGCGGCAACGTCACGGCCTTGGCCGTCTTGAAGGAGTCCAGGGAAAACGACCAATCCGCGTTCAAGGACGAAACCCTGCGGGGCGATCCCTCCACGGCCCAGTACCCTGCTTTGGAAAATTCAAACGCCGAAACAACCCCGACACAGCCGAAACAAACCGCCCCAGCCACGATCAGTCCACTTATACTCTTTGTCACGCTCGTTTACTCCTTCGTCACATTTGTTGCGTTGAGAGAAAGATTCTAGCATTTCCCGAAAAGCCTGTCCACTTCTGACGGAA
>CAZTHR010000073.1:0-10014 GCA_964613265.1 uncultured Lentisphaeraceae bacterium
CAATGATCGTTCGAAGTTGGGGCGAGAAATGGAGTCGCAGATGCCACAGCTCCGTCAGGCTGTGCTAGAATATGCCGCGTATGAAAAGGGCATTGATGGTTGTTTGCGCGGCAATCGCGACAGTCTCCGGCGCCTGGTCGCTGGAGGACGTCCAGTCGAACGCCGTGAAGGTTGCGGACTGGATGCTTGCGCATCCGCGCCGGGCACAGCGCAAGGACTGGTCGTATGGTACGTTCTATGCCGGCTTGATGGCGTTTGGACTCACCGACCCGTCCTTGCGCTACCTCGACGTCGTGCGCGACGCGGGTCGGACGTATGGCTGGAAATTGAACGGTCGCCCCTACCATGCCGACGACCATTGTGTCGGACAGGCCTGGCTCGCTTGTGCGCGGCTCGACGATGATCCGGCGGCGGAGGCGCCCACGCGGGCGGCGCTCGATTTCGTGCTGGACAACCGTTCGCGCCAGCCAATCGTTCAGAAATCCTTCAAATCGCTTCGCTTGAACTACGACCGTTGGTGTTGGAGCGACGCGCTGTTCATGGCGCCGCCCGTCTGGACGTCCTTGGCCGCGAACACGGGTGACGACCGCTATCGCGATTTCATGATTTCCGAATACCGTGCCACGCTCCAACGGCTCTACGACGCGGACGAGCACCTCGTCTACCGCGATGCGCGCGCGATCGGTCGGCACGCGAAGAATGGGCGCAAGGTGTTCTGGAGCCGGGGATGTGGCTGGGTCTTCGCGGGTCTGCCGCTCATTCTACGTGACCTGCCGGCGGATTTGGCAACGCGGCCGGTGTTCGAGAATGTGTTTAAGGAGATGGCCGCCGCAATCAAGGATTGTCCACGGGCGGACGGCGCGTGGTCGCCGAATCTGCTCGACGCCACGGATCCCGATTTGCCGGAAATGAGCGGGACGGCGTTCTTCTGCTACGGTCTCGTCTGGGGCGTGAACAACGGTTTGCTCGACGCGGCCGTCTATCTCCCCGTTGCGCAACGCGCCTGGGCGGCGATGAATCGGTGTGTGGATGCGGAGGGGCGCTTCGGTTGGGTTCAGCCGGCCGGCGATCGGCCAGCCGCTGGCTACGGCGCCGATTCGACGGAGGTCTACGCCGTTGGCGGCTATCTACTGGCCGCCGCCGAAATCCGCAAGCATCTCGTCGCCGCGCGGTTCGCCGACGCGAAAACCGTCACGGTCTCCGGCGGCGTCTGCGGCCGTCCCGTGACGGTTGAAATCCCCCTCAAAAAACTCGATCTCGTGACGGCGGGCCTCGTCGTGTGGGATGAGCGCGACGGCGCGGCGCGGCCGTTCCAGCTTTGGGACGCCGATGGCGACGGCGCGGCGGACACGTTGCTTTTCCAAACGACGCTCGCGGCGCGTGTGCCGCGCACGTTCAAGCTTTTTTCGGATGCTTCGTTGCGCGCGCCGACGCAACCCGATGTCCCTGTCGGCGAATTGCCGGCGGCTTTCCTTTTCGGCGACGCGCCGCCGCCGCCGATCGAACATCAGCGGACGCTGGGACGTGGCCCCGTTCGCACGGCGGTCGAGACGCGCTTCCGTCCTGTCGACCTCGGCGACGGACGGCAGATTCGCGAAACACGGGTGACGACGTTCGACCATGCGGCGCGGTTTGTTCGGCACGTGTCGACGTTCGCGTTCACGAATTTGGCGTCGGCCGTCGGCGGCCCCGCCCTGCCATTGGGCGCGGCGCCGGACGTTCGTGTGGCGGCGGAACCGGGACGGGGCTGGCTCGCCGTGGCGGCGCCGGCGGAGAAGGGGGCGGCGGCGACGCGGTATGCGACTGTCATCCGTGCTGGCGCGGCGTCCGTCCAGACGACACCGCGCAACGACATCGTGCTCGCCGCGCCGGTTTCGGCGGGTGAATCCGTCGGCTGGTATGTGTCCGACGGCGCGTCGCACGTGGATTTTCCCGGTTGGCAGACATATGTGCGCCGGCGGGCGGCCGTTTTGCCGTCGCCCCCGGAGGTCATGATTTGGTATAATGGCGAGACCACACCATGACCGACTTTGTCCATCTCCATCTGCATACCACCTATTCGCTTCTCGACGGCCAGTGCGGCATCAAGCCGCTTGTCAAACGCGCCCGCCAGCAGGGTCTGAAAGGCCTGGCCGTCACCGACCACGGCAATTTGTTCGCCCTCAAGGCGTTTTACGACGAGTGCCGGGCGTCCAAAGGCTACGATGATTTGCCCAAGCTCAAGCCGATTCTCGGCTGCGAGGCCTATGTCACGTCGTCGGGGGACTATCTGTCGCGTGACAAGCATGAAAAGCGCTTTCACCTCTGCCTCCACGCGCTCAACTTGACCGGCTACCACAACCTCGTGCGTCTCATTTCGGAGGCCCACATCCACGGGTTCTACCACACGCCCCGCATTGACCACGCGCTGCTCGAAAAATACCACGAGGGGCTTCACTGCTCCAGCGCCTGTATTGCGGGCGAGGTGGCGCACGCCATCGACATCGGGCGTATGGATGAGGCCGAGCGGGTTGCGAAGTGGTACAAGGATCTCTTCGGCCCGCGTTACTCGCTGGAGGTCATGCTCCACAAGTCCACGAAGATGAACATCCCCGGCGACGCGATCGACGACCACCGCCGCCTCTATGCGCGTCAACAAACCGTCGTGAAGGGGATGATCGAACTCGGCCGTCGGCTAGACATCCGGGTCATCGCCACGAACGACGTTCACTTTTTGGATGCGGCGGACGACGATTCGCACGACGTGTTGCTCTGCCTGTCCACGCAGAAGAAGATTTCCGATCCGTCGCGTATGATCTACACGGGGCAGGAGTGGTTCAAGGACGGCGACACGATGGCGCGGCTCTTCCCGGAGAACCCCGAGTTCCTCGCGAACACGATCGAAGTGGCGGAAATGGTCGAGACGTACGAACTCGATTCGCCGCCGATCATGCCGAAGTTTCCCATCCCGCCCGAATTCGGGACGGAGGAGTCCTACGCGCAGACGTTCAACGAGGCGACGCTCCAGGAACAGTTCAACACGGCGGACAAGCCCGGCAACTACGACCGTCTGGGCGGTTACGAGAAAGTGCTGCGCATCAAGTTCGAGTCCGACTATCTGGCGTCGATGGTCTGGGCGGGCGTCAAACGCCGCTGGGGCGATCCCGCGCCGCAGGAGGTCGTCGAGCGCGTCCAGTTCGAGCTCGACACGATTCGCACGATGGGTTTCCCCGGCTACTTCCTGATCGTGCACGACTACATTTTCGCGGCGCGTGAAATGGGCGTCTGGGTGGGGCCGGGGCGCGGATCCGCCGCAGGGTCGGCCGTTGCCTACGCGCTTGGCATCACGAACGTCGACCCGATCAAGTACGATCTCCTGTTCGAACGCTTTCTGAACCCCGACCGTATTTCCATGCCGGATATTGACGTGGACTTTGACGACAGCGGGCGCGGTCGCGTACTTGAATACGTGACGCAGAAGTACGGCCAGGATCACGTGGCTCACATCGTCACGTTCGGGCAGATGGCCGCGAAGAGCGCGATCAAGGACGTCGGGCGTGTGATGGACTATCCGCTGTCGGATACGAACAAGCTCGCCGCGCTCGTGCCCGACACGCCGAAGATCACCTTCAAGAAAGCCCGCAAAGAAAGTCCCGAACTGGAAGCGGCGTTCAACACAGACGATCCTGTCGTCCACACGCTGATGGAGCGGGCGGAACGCCTTGAAGGCTCCATCCGCCAGCCGGGCGTCCACGCCTGCGGCGTCATCATCTCGCGCGATCCGCTGATCGACACGCTGCCCGTGATGCCGACGGAGAACGAATCGTTGCTGACGACGCAGTACGACGGCCATTTCGTGGAACCCGTCGGTCTGCTGAAGATGGACTTCCTGGGATTGAAGACCCTGACCGTCGAAAAGGAATGCGTGGAACTCATCAAGCAGTTCCGTGGTATCGACCTGAATCCGGACGACATTCCCGACGACGACAAGGAGACGTACGAGCTGTTTGGACGTGGCGAGACGACGGGCCTCTTCCAGTTTGAATCGGACGGGATGAAGAAGTACCTCATCGAACTTCAGCCGGAACGCCTGTCCGACCTGGTGGCCATGAACGCGCTCTACCGTCCTGGCCCGCTCGCCTACATCCCCACGTTCATCAAGCGCAAGAAGGGCGAAGAGCCGATCGCCTACGACCATCCGCTGATGGAGAAGTACCTGAAGGACACCTACGGCGTGACGGTCTATCAGGAGCAGGTCATGTTGCTCTCGCGGTTGCTCGGCGGTTTCACGCGCGGTATGTCCGACAAGCTCCGCAAGGCGATGGGCAAGAAACAGCTCGCCGTGATGGAGGAGCTGAAGGTCAAGTTCGTGGATGGCTGCCTCAAGAATCCTGAATTCCGCATCGACAAGTGGCAGGACGAAAAGGAGGCGCGCAAGCTCATCGACAAGATTTGGGACGACTGGAAGGCGTTCGCTTCGTATGCGTTCAACAAGTCCCACGCCGTGTGCTATGCGTGGGTGGCCTACCAGACCGGCTTCATGAAGGCCCACTATCCGGCCGAATTCATGTGCGCTCAGATTTCGTCCGAAATCGGCAACTTCGACAAGCTCCCCGGCTTCGTCGCGGAGGCGGCCTCCATGGGGCTGGACGTGCTGCAGCCGGATGTCAATGCGTCGTGGGTGCGCTTCTCGCCCGTCGAGGGGCGCAAAGAAATCCGCTATGGGCTGGCTGGCGTGAAGGGCGTGGGGGCGGCCGCCGCCGAGGCGATCGTCGCCGAGCGCGAGAAGAACGGCCCGTACAAGGGCCTGATGGATTTCTGCACGCGCCTCTACGCGGCCGCTGTCGTGAACAAGCGCGTGCTGGAAAATCTGGTCAAATGCGGCGCGTTCGATTCGTTCATCGTGGCGGACCGGGCATTTCACCGGGCGCGGTATTTCAACAACATCGAGTTCACGCTCAAGCGGGCGGCGAGCCGGGGGAAGGAACGGGCGAGCGGGCAGATGGACATGTTCGGTCTGCTGGCGCCGGACGAGGATACGTCGGATCGTGAACTGGCGGACTGCCCGCGCTGGCCGGCGGCGCAATGCTTCAAGGACGAACGCGATTTGACGGGCATCTACATGACAGGGCATCCGCTGGGCGCGTTCAAGTGCGTGTTGTCGTCTCTCACCACCTACAATCCGGCCGATCCGCCGGAGATCCCGTTCTTCGAGGAAATCGGCGCACCGCGCCAACTGCGCGTGCCCGTTCGCGTGGTCGGGATGCTCACGGGCTGCCAGGTCCGAATGTCCAAGCCGAAGAAGGAAGGGGACGTGCCGATGCCCTGGGCCGTGCTCACGCTCGACGTGGGCGGGGACGTGGAGACGGAGGCCCTGTGCTTCATGCGGACGTATGCCAAGTACAAGGACTGGATGCCGGAGAGTGTCGACAAGCCCATCCTGCTCTGCTGCGAACTGATGCACCGCGTGGATCGCGATACGAAAGCCGAACTGCCGGAACTCCAGTTGCTCGTCTGCGAAGCCTATCCGCTGGAGGTCGGCGTACGGAAGTTCTCGAAGGCGTTGCATGTGGATGTCGCCTACGAAGATGCCAAACTGGTTGAAAAGGTTGCGCAGATCAAGGCGTTGTCCGACCGATTCCCGGGCCATATGCGGATTGTGCTCGATCTCGGTTACGCCAACGGGATGAAGGTGGCGATCGACACGGGCATCACGGGCGTCGAACCCGAGGGCGAGTTCTTCACCGCGCTTGAGAAAATCGTTCCGGGCGGCTACCATCTGGCGGCCATCAAAGAGATTTTCCTCGAAGCGCCGGAGAAGAAACCCTGGGAACGCCGCGAAGCGTGATGGGCGTACGATAAGAAAATACCTGTACCCCCGTGAAATCGTGCTTCCATTTTCGTCTCATTAAGACTATAATCTTACTACTCATTTCAACACAATAAAAGTGGAGACCACATGAAGAAACTGATGACGATGTTGTTGCTGCTCTGCGGAGCTGTCGCGGCCCAGGCCAGTACGGAAGGCTATGTGATGTTGACGGTGTTTTCGCCGGGGCAGATTCCCGTGGCCACGACGTCGGTGAACGGTTTGCGCATGAACATTCTTTACGGTGAATGCCAGAACCTGAACGGTCTTGACGTTGGTCTGGCCGGGCGTGTGCGCGAGCGCGTGAACGGTCTGCAGGTCGCCGCGTGGAGTTCCGTCGGTACGGATCTGGCCGGTGCGCAAGTCGGTTTGGTCAATGCGGTCGAGAGCGATTTCATCGGTGCGCAGGTCGCGCTGTGGAATGGCGTGGACGGAAACGGCATCGGCTTCCAGGCGGGCGTTTGCAATACGGCCGCGTCGTTCGCGGGGCTCCAGTTGGGCGTTGTCAACTATGCGGGGACGCTGGACGGGCTTCAGGTCGGCCTGTTGAATTTCATTGAGAACAACAGCGCTTGTTTCTGTCTGCCGATTGTCAACTTCTGTTGGTAAAATCGTTCTGCCGCCCGTCCGAAGCGGGCGTGGCATTCAAGACGGGTCGAGGCATCCGCGAGCCCTGGGTTTTCCGGGGCTTTTCTTTTACGAGGTCAGGACATGGAAGAGAACAAGGAATCGGATACAAGTCGGCATTTTCTCCGCCAGTGGATTGAGGAGGATGTCGCGGCGGGTCGCACGGGCGGCACGGTGGTCACACGTTTTCCGCCAGAGCCGAACGGATACATCCACATCGGTCATGCGAAAGCCGTCTGTGTGGACTTCGGTATGGCGAAACTCTTCGGCGGCGAATGCCATCTGCGATTGGACGATACGAATCCGACGAAGGAGTCGGACGAGTACGCGCAGAACATCAAGAACGACATTGAATGGTTGGGCTTCCACTGGTCGGGGCCGGGCGATTCGGGTGAACCTGGTTTCTACAATGCGTCGAACCTGTTCGACAAGATGTACGAAATCGCCGAGAACCTGATCAAAGCCGGGCAGGCCTATTGTTGCGATCTCACGCAGGACGAATGGAAGGAATATCGGGGCGTTCCCGAACGGCCGGGACGGCCGTCGCCCTCCCGCGACACGTCGCCCGAGCGCAATCTTCAGATTTTCCACGAAATGCGCGACGGCAAGTATGCCGACGGCGCGTGGTGTTTGCGCGCGAAGATCGACATGGCGTCGCCCAACATCCATTTCCGCGACCCTGTGCTCTATCGCATCCGCCACGTCTCGCACTATCATCTTGGCGACAAGTGGTGCGTCTATCCGATGTACGACTTCGCCCATCCGATCGAGGATGCGTTGGAGGGCGTCACGCACTCGATGTGTACGTTGGAGTTTGAAGTCCATCGTCCGCTCTACGATTGGGTGGTGGATCGTCTCGATGAGATGGGCCTCCTGCCCGTGCGCAACGGCGTGAAGATTCGGACGCAGCAGCGCGAGTTCGCCCGCTTGAACATTACGTGGACGGTCATGTCCAAGCGCCTCCTCCTTCAGTTGGTGACGGAGAAGCACGTTTCCGGCTGGGACGACCCGCGGATGCCGACGGTCTGCGCCATGCGTCGGCGCGGTTATCCGCCGTCCGCCATCCGCGAGTTCTGCGACCGCGTGGGCGTGACGAAGGTCGAATCCGAATCCGATCCTGCGTTGCTGGAATGGTGCGTCCGTGAAGAGTTGAACAAGACGGCCACGCGCCGTATGGCCGTGCTTGATCCCGTCAAGCTCGTGATCGACAACTGGACGCCTGGTCTGGTGAAGGACGTCGAAGCCGCGAACAACCCGCTCGACGAAGCAGCGGGGACGCGCAAGATTCCGTTCTCCGGCGCGGTGTGGATCGACCGGGCGGACTTCATGGAAGTACCCGAAAAGAAGTTCTTCCGTCTCGCCCCCGGCAAGGAAGTACGTTTGCGCGGGGCCTGCATCGTCACGTGCGTTTCCGTTGAAAAGGACTGCGAAGGGCGCATCGTCGAAATCCATTGTACGTGGGACGAAGGTAGCTGGGGCGGTAATGCCTCCGACGGTCACAAGGTGAAGGGGACGATTCATTGGGTCGACTGCGCGACGGGCAAGCCCGCCGAAGTGCGCCTTTACGATCGTCTCTTCACGGTGCCCGATCCGTTGCGCGACGGTACGGACGGTTTTCTCAAGTATCTGAACGCCGATTCGCTCAAGACAGTCTCCGCCTACGTCGAACCCGCCCTTGCGGCGGCGGCGGCCGGTGACCACTTCCAGTTCGAGCGCACGGGCTATTTCGTGGCCGATTCCGTCGACTCGAAACCAGACGCCCCTGTGTTCAACCGTACGGTTTCCTTAAAGGATTCCTACAAACCGGCATGAACGTATTGACGCCCGTCGAAACAATCGAACGCGCCTTGAACGACGTCCTGCCGTCCGCAGACGCACGTCCCGTCGTTCTTGCGCGGGCGATGCGTTGGGCGGTCGAAGGGGGCGGCAAGCGGGTGCGTCCGCAAATCTGCCTGGCCGCCGCCGAAGCCGTCGGTGGACAGGCGGCTGACGCGATTTATCCTGCTTGTGCCATCGAACTGCTCCATTCCTACACGCTCGTCCACGACGATTTGCCGGCGATGGACAACGACGTGACGCGGCGCGGCAAGCCGAGTGTGTGGGCGAAGTTCGATGTGGCGACGGCGGTTCTCGCGGGCGACGCCCTGCAGGCGCTGGCGTTCCAGACGGCCGCGCGCGCCCCGCGCAACGTGCCACAGATTATCGCCGAACTTGGCTCGCGTGGCGTCGGCGTCGTGCGTGGACAAGTGGAGGATGTCGTCGGGACGACCGAAACGGCCGAGGCGCGGTTGGACTTCGTTTTCGCGCACAAGACGGCGGATCTTTTCGTGGCCGCCGCCGCGATGGGCGCCTGGGCGGGTGGTGGGACGGAAACGGACGTCGCGCGTCTGCGGTGCTATGCGACGCATTTGGGATTCGCGTTCCAGTACGAGGACGATTTGCTGGACGGCGATGACGGCGCGTTCTCGTCCTTGTCGATTTTTCCCCGCGATGTCGTGGCCGCGCGTGTGCGCACGGAAACCGCCGCCGCTGTGGCGGCTTTGCGGGGCTTGCCCGGGCCGACGGACGTTCTTGTGGGGCTGGCGAACGGTCTCGTCGGACGAAAGGCCTGACGATGCCGGAGGTTCTTGCCCCGCAGTTTTGGCTGGCCCCGTTGCGGGGCGTGACGATTCGCGCGTTTCGCGAGGTGTTTGCGCAGCCGATGCGCACGGTGGGATTCTGCGGCGCATTCGCGCCGTTCATTCCCGCCAACCCCGGCATTCGCGTGAACGACCGGATGTTGGCGGACGTGATGCCGTTTCCATCGGTATCGGATGCTGACTTCCCCGTGGTGCCGCAGATTATCACGAAACATCCCGGCCCGTTGCGTGAACTGTTGAAAGCGTTCAAAGATCGCGGATTCACGCGCGTGGATCTGAACGCGGGTTGTCCGTTTCCGATGATTCGCCGGCGCGGACGCGGGTCGGGGCTTTTCAAAACGCCCGACGTGCTGGAGGAACTGCTGGCCGTCGGTTGCGACGAACTGGGCGCGGGGCGGTTTTCGCTCAAGATTCGTCTGGGACTGGAACGGACGGATGAACTGGAACGGCTGATGCCGCGTATCAACCGTTATCCGTTGGCGGCGTTGACCGTCCATGCGCGGACGGCCGTGCAGATGTACGACGGTGTGCCGGACGGAACGGCGTTCGCCCGCGTGGCGGAGATGGCGGCCGCGCCTGTCCTCTACAACGGCGACGCGCGGATTTCGGATTGGGCGGATGCGGCGACACCCGTAGGGCAGTTGCGGGCGGCGTGTCCGCATTTGGCGGGCGTGATGGTTGGCCGGGCGTTCATTCGCGACTTGGGACGCCGGGACGACATCGAAACCCTCCTGGCGCGTTACATTGATCGATCATGTGCCGAACTCTGTGGTGATCGTCCTGTACTGGGACGCATGAAGGAATTGATTGCCTACTGGATTGACCAACCGCGCTGGAAGCGTCTCTGGCCTGTCGTGAAACTCTGCCGTACGGTAGAGGAACTCCGTTCGACCCTCCTTT
>CAZTHR010000074.1:0-6525 GCA_964613265.1 uncultured Lentisphaeraceae bacterium
ATGGAAAACGGCTGTTTACAAAAGAACGCGAATATGAGACTATGGTACGAACGAAATTGATTGAGGTTAATTGATTGAGGTCGCACGAACAACGAACCGAAGAGAAGAGGATATTCGGAATATGAACGTCAATTGGAACGTGAACGTAAAACGGATATTTCCCACAGGGGCGCGAACTCGAAAAACGCGGTGGGGCGTTCTTCGCACGACGTGACACTCCGCGTCAACCGTGCGGGCGTTTCGCACGAAAACTACCGTGGCCACAAACTCGACCGCAAACTGCTCGACCTTCTGCAGAAGTACTGACGCTCGCTCGCGTCGGCGGACCAACGCATTCAGCGTCCCCGCCGGCGCAAAGTGCACAGACGCGTCTTGAACGCGGCGGCGCCAAACGCGAACACGCCGCCAAAATAGGCCGCCGCGCCCACACAGACGAGCACGGCCAGCGCGGCGACGTTCGCGCCCACGCCCTGCCATCCACCCCACGCCAACAGCGCCGCGACCCCCCGACGGGCGAACAGGAGCGCAACGCCCATCACCGCCGCCGCCACGCACGTCCGCCCCACAGGTCGCACGAGCGCGGCAAAGCCCAGTCCGCCGTTCCGCCGTCGGGCAATACGGCCGAGCAACACGCAGGAAATGCCGGCGCAGACGACCGTTGACGCGGCAAGCCCCACGTGCTTCCATTCGACGGGTAGAAACACCACCGCGAGAATGTTCAACACGGCGTTCAGGAAAACCATCTTCACGCTCACCTGCAACGGCGTCTTCATGTCCTTTTGCGCCTGGAACCACGGCGTCAGGCATTTCTGCAAACCGAAGAACGCAAGGCCAACGGCGTAGCAGGACACGGCGCGCGCGACACGGGTCGTCGCCACGGCGTCGAACGCCTTGCCCTCGTAGATGACCCGCGTCACGTCCGGCGCCAGGACGCCCAGCCCCACCGCCGCCGGAATCATGATAAACAACATATTGTCCGCAGAAGACAGAAACGCCTTCCGCGCCCCATCAACGTCGCCTTTCGCAAAACACCCCGCGAACGTCGGCAACAACACCGTGCCAAACGCCACGCCGACGATGCCGAGCGGCAAGTCCATCAAACGATCCGCATAGCCGATCACGCCCGCCGCCCACGGGGCGGCCAGCTGCCCCAGCACTTGGTCAAGCATACAGTTGATCTGAATGGCGCCCGCGCCGACGGCGCCGATCAACGTGTTTTTCCAAACGAGTTTCGTCTTTGGATCGCACCAGCCGCGAAAGGAAAGGCCCGGCGCCATGCCGCGTCGGCGCATACAGACGAACATGAACGCCATCTGCGCCACGCCCGCCAGCAGAATCGCCCACGCGACAAATGCGGCCCGATCGGCCAACGACCAGTCGCCGAGAAACGCCAGGCACGCCAACGCCCCGATCCAGAACACGTTCAAAAGACACGGCATCAGCGACGACGCCGTGAACTTCCCCATCGCATTCAGAACGCCCATGCCGAACGCCGCGCCGCAGACGAAAATCATGTAGGGCAACAGGATGCGCGTCAACCGCAGAATCAGCCCCGCGCGGGCGCATTCCGCGGACTGCTCCGCGAATCCCCACGGACTGAACCCAAGGGCGGCCGTGACGCCAAGGACGGACAGGACGACGAGCGAGCCGAGCATACAGAACGCCATCGTCATCACCGCCCGCGCCAACGCCCGTGCCTTTTCAATCCGCGCGGATTCCAATTCGCCTTTGAACACCGGCACGAACGCCGCCGTCAATGCACCTTCGCCAAAGAGTTTCCGCGCCAAGTTGGGAATGGCGAACGCCAACGCGAACGCGCTCTGTTCCCAGCCCGCGCCGATGAAACGCGATTGCAGCATTTCACGCACGAGACCCAATACGCGGGACACCGCCGTCAATGCGCTGACAATGGCTGTGTTCCTCAGAATCGAACTCATGCGAAGCGCTCCACCGCCCGACTGCGCACCAGCGCGTAACGGCGCGTCCCGTCGGGCGCGACGACAATCGCCGCCGAATCGAGAAACTGAATCCACGACTCGACCGTGAACGACGGCACGACGCCCTTCGCCACGAGAAACGCGCCGTTGTACAAATCGTGCGTTGTGAAAATTCCCAACCGCCGCGTGAATCGTTCCCACACGAACGCCTCCAACTTGTCGCTCGCGGCATGGATTTCGTTGAACCCGATCTGCGTCCCACGCTCAAGATAGGCAAACACCTTCTCGTAGAATGAGCCATCGCGGAAGAGCTCGAAGACCGCACGTTGGTTGGCGAAGTAGAATGAATCGTTGCCAAGACGCGTGTCCGTAGGCACGTCGGGATTCGCGATTCCCATGCCACGCGCCACGCCGAACGCCGTCATGACCGTCCGCCGCAACGGACTCGCGAAGAACTGCGCATCGTCCGCAAACTCGGCCAACTGACGCCCCGCCCATTCGCACATACGCTCGCCCTTCTCCGTAATCGGAAGCGCCTCGCCGAACGTAGGGTCGTCGTGGTCGATGTGCGGACGCTCCGCGTGGCGCATCATGAGTAGAACGCGGTGGCCGCCGCGCAACAACGCGGTGACGTCGGAAATTTCCAGTTCGCCTTTCATTTCAGCAGACACGCCACGCGCTCTGGGAATTTGCGGTAGTCGTCGATGCAGATGTAGTCCATGCCCTTGATGCGCACGTGACTGTCGCCGCCGCCATCGCCAAAGTCGTCGCCGACGAAGACGATCTCGTCGCGCGCGTAACCCTCGCGCCGGGCGTAGTCCATGATGCAGTCGTACTTGTTGTTGTGCGGTCCTGCGAAGTCGAACGACGTGCTGCCGCCGATGAAGACCGAATAGTCCTTGAAGATCTCGCACACCTCCGGATACATGGCGCGACGCTTCGCGCGATCCGGATCGAACGAGACCTTGTGCTCCGCCGAGGGGGCGGTGCCGAGAAGGCCGAACGTCACCATGCCGGAGGCGTGGAACTCGACGGGCCTGCCCACGTATTCGGTGTAGCCGTATTTCCTACGCAGTTTATCCGTCTCGCGCAGGAAGAACGCCTGGTCGACGTGGTTCGTCTCCTGTTTGACAATCGTGAACTTCCCGTCGATCATTCGCGCCTCCTGCATCCCGTAGTTGGCGAGGATGTCGATCGGATAGCCGCCCATCTGCTTGTGGATACGCGGCGCGTTGCCGGCGCCGACCATGATGCACTTGTACTTCTTCTGGAGACGATCCAGCACGGCGAGGTTCTCGGGCGGCGGCGCGGTGCGATGCTGGCAGAGCGTCGCGTCGAGGTCAAGGCAGACGAGGCGCTTCTTTGCGCCACGGCGCACCAACGCGGGAGCGGTCTGCGAGAGCAGTCCTTCTTCCCGACCGCACATCTCGAAGACGAGCTCGCCGCCAGCGAGGATCTGCGAATGCGTCAGTTTGAAGCCGTCCACGACGGCGCCGTTCAGCGTCATGCGGCGGACGTACTTGTTCTCCCGCGAAAGTCCGAGCGCCTTCACGCGGAAAACGCGGTCGCCCGGCAACGTGAACGCGACATCCGGCACCTGCGGAGCGCCGAGGACGTATTCACCGCCGCACGGATCGAACGGATAGAATCCCGCCGCGCTGAAAAGATACCACGCGCTCATCTGCCCGCAGTCGTCGTTGCCGCAGAGGCCATCCACCTTGTTCTGGTAGAACTTGTCGCAGATCTCGCGCACGACTTCCGCCGTACGCACGGGCTGCCCGGCGAACGGGTAGAAGTACGCCACGTGGTGGCTCGGCTCATTGCCGTGCGCGTACTGTCCGATGAGCCCGGAAACATCGAGCACGAAACCCGAACCTTCCGTCTTTTCCGGCTGGGCGAAAAGCGAATCGAGTTTGTTCGCGAAGGCAAGCGTTGAACCGAAGAGGGACATGAGGCCTTCGGGATCATGCATGACGTGCCACGTGTACTGCCATGAGTTGCCCTCGGTGAAATCGTTTGGCGTATCCGCGCCATGACCGAGACGGAACGGATCAAACGGCGTACGCCAATTCCCTTTCGTGTCGCGGCCGCGCACAAGCTGCGCCTGACGATCGAAGACGTTGCGGTAGTTCTGCGCCCGGCGGGCGAAGAACGCCGCATCCTCGGCATGGCCAAGCGCGGTGGCGAACCGTGCGGCGCAGGCGTCGTCGTAGGCGCACTCAAGCGTCCGGCTCACGCTCTCGCCGCGAATCTCGTCGAACGGATAGTAGCCATACTTGTCCAGCAGGTCCCAACGCTCCTTGTGGCGGCCAGGGTGGGCGTTGCGCAGAGAGTCGCGAACGGCGGCATAGGCGGCATTCCAGTCGACCCTTCCGTCTGCAAGGACTTTCTCCACGCTTCCGAGGCGGGCAACCTCCTTCAAAAACGCATCGACAATGACGGGAACGGAATGCGTCCCGATCATGCACTGGTTGTCCTTGCCCCAGAGCGTCCAGATGGGGAGGTAGCCCGCCGCCTGTCCGTGGGCGACCATCGTGTTCACGAAAGACGGCACGAGTTCCGGCGCGAGAATCGTGTAGAGCGGATGCGCGGCGCGGAACGTGTCCCAGAGCGAGAGGGTCGAGAAGTAGCGTCCGTCGGGTGACGTACGCACCTGCCCATCCGCACCGCGATAACGGCCGTCGACGTCCGCAATGTTATTCGGCTGGATGCAGAGATGGTAGAGCGCCGTGTAGAAATTCGCGCGCGCGTCCGCCGTACCGCCTGTCATTTCCATTCGGCCCAGATAGGCGTTCCATGCAGCACGGGCCGTTCGGTGAACGCCCCGGAAGTCCCAATCGGGAATCTCGGCTTCGAGATTGCGCCGGGCGCCGTCGACGTCCGTGGTGGAAAGCGCCACTTTCACGCGCACCGTCTCGCCCGGTTCGGCATCGAACGTCAACACGTAGCGCCCCGCCTTCTCGTTCGGCCGGCGCGGCAGTTCCACGCGCTTGCGGATCGGGTGGTCGGCTTTCAGAACGAAACTGTACTCGCGGTCAACCCAATTGCGCACACGGTTGCGTCCGACAAGACCGAAAATGCCATCGGCGCGAACATCGCTTTCCAACACATGGCGGGTGAGGTTGTTCGGGAAGACGACGCCCCACTGCGCATCGACCATCAACTGCGGACAACCGCGCTCACCATAGGCGAATTCGTAGATGGCGGCGTGGGGCGTAACGGCGATTTTCACCGCCACGTCCGCGTCGTCCAGCGTGACGGCATAGAAACCCGGCGTGGCCGTCTGCGTCTCCTTGCGGTAGCGGCTCGTGACGCCGGCCGCCAGACCGTCGCCCGCCCATGGCATCAACAGCAAATCGCCGAGGTCGTTGCAGCCCGTCCCGCTGAGGTGCGTGTGTGAAAAGCCGTAGATGTTCGTGTCGGCATACCGATATCCGCTGCAGTAGTCCCACGACTCCGTACCCGTATCCGGCCCGGCCTGGACCATCCCGAACGGATAGGCCGCCGCCGCAAAACAATGTCCATTGAATGCACACCCCACGTAAGGATTCACGTGTTGCGCCAGATCCGGCCGCAGACTCGCACCCAGACACCCCAGTGTCCAAAAGACACTGCCCATGATTGCTTTCAGTTTCATGGCGGAAAGTATAGCAAAAACTCCCCTCTGCCACAAACCACCCGACGCCCCGCCGAAACATTCGACGGGGCGTCCCTTGCCGCCGTCACTGCGCCGCATCCGCCGGACGCGGCGTTTCCACGACCCACTCACGCGAACCGGCCGCCGCTGGCAACGGCTTGACGTAAGCGTTCGTCTCGTCCACGACCGGACGCGGGTCGAGCGCGTGCTCAAACGTCGGCAACGGACGCGGCGTCCCGTCGCCCCCGACGACCACGCGACCTTCTCGGCCGGCGGCGTCGAATACGGGAATGCCGCCCTTGATGTGCGTGAACAACGGTTCGGGCGGCTCCTCAGCAGCGGCCTCCGCATCCAGCGCGGCCAACAGCGGATCGTCCTCTTTGACGTTCGCGTATTTCAACGCGATGCCCAACCGCTTCTCCACATCGTCAATACCAAAGGATTCGTCCTCGTCCGCGAACGACACAATGCGCCCCGTACAACCACCGCCCTCCGCCGCCAGGCCGCCCATGCGCCGGACATAGTCCTCCGCCTCGAACGGGAAGTCGTAGTTCACAAGGCAGTCCACGGTCGCGACGTCCACGCCGCCGCCAAAACCGTCCGTCACGACAACCAGTGAAATCTCGCCAGACGCAAAAGCGTCCTGCACGTACCGCCGATCTTCCTCGTTCACGTCACCGGACAGAAGGCCGCATTTGACGTTCCGCAAGGCAAGACCGTTCTGGACTTCCTGTGCCGTTGTTTTCCGATTGCAGAACACAACCGTTTTCGCCTCCGGCGCCTTGGCGAGCAAATTACCCAACACGGTGAACTTGTCCTCGGCACGGACGATGAAAACGACCTGACGCTCCGCCGCCAATGCGTCGGCGACGGACTCAGTCTCGGCCGGCGGTGGCACGGCCGGCGCGGGCGACGCGACAGGCGGTGGAACAGGCGCAGGAACAGGCGCGG
>CAZTHR010000074.1:6625-10010 GCA_964613265.1 uncultured Lentisphaeraceae bacterium
CGAGGATGGCGCGGGTACAACCGGCGGCGGCTTCGGCTGTGCCGCCTGCGGCACCGGCGGACTCTTCGGCTTGGCCTGTTTCGGGGCGTTCTGTTGCTTCGAAGCGTTCGGTTTCGACGACGGCTTCGGCGGATTGGACTTCTGCGAAGCGCCTTTCGGCGGCGTCTTTTTCGACTGCGCCTTTGGCGACGGCGTCCGCTGTTTCGGCGGTGCCGGCTGCGGGCTTTTCGCGTTGCCGCCGCCCGCATGACGCCCATGCCGTCCACGACGGCCGCGCCCTTCCCGTCCTTCGTGTTTCGGAGCGGACTTCGGGGTTCCACCCGAAAGTCTGCCGAACAACTTGCCTAGAAATCCGAACGCCATGTCAGGTCCTCCGATTCAGTCATTCCGCCGTCGGCGCGGACGCAGGGGCAGGAACAGGGGCGGAAGCCGGTGCGGGCGTGGCAGCGGCGGCCGGCGCGACGCCGACGAGCGCGGCGGCGGCGGCTTTCTGCGCATCCGTGACAGCCTCACGCGCGTCGACGGCGGCTTTCGCATCCTCGTCAACAGGCTTGAGGGACGCCGTTTCGCCGCGCTGCAGCCGGTCGAGCGGCTTAAGTAGCGGATCGTCGTCCTGCAACATCGTGCACTTCAGCGGTTCCTTGATGTACTCCTCGATTTCGGGGATGGCGAACGACTCGTTTTCGTCCGCAAACGAAATCGCGATGCCCGTGTTGCCGGCCCGGCCCGTGCGACCGATACGGTGAACGTAATCCTCGGCCTCGTAGGGGAAATCGAAGTTGATCACGTACTCGATGTCATCCACGTGGATACCACGCCCGGCGACGTCCGTCGCCACGACGATTTTGATCTTCCCCGCACGGAAGTCCTCAAGCACACGGAGGCGGCGGTTCTGGTTCACGTCGCCCGACAGCATCTCGCAAGCCACGCCGCGCCGCTTCAACGATTCGTACACGTCCTCCGTCGTATGGCGGCGGTTGCAGAACACGATGGCGCGATCATTCGGGTGAAGAGCGATGTGGTTGAACAGCACTTTGAACTTGTCGGCCGCGCGGATCACGTAGACGACCTGGCGCACCGTGTCCGTCGCATTGTGGTTGCTTTCAACCTCAGCCTTGACCGGCTCTTCCATCCACTGAGACGCCAAACGCATCACGTGATCCGACAACGTGGCGGAGTAAAGCATCGTCGCGCGCGCCTCCTTGCGCGGGAGACGGTACATGATCTCGCGAACGTCAGGGATGAAGCCCATGTCCAACATGCGATCCGCCTCGTCGATGACGAGCGTATCGACCTTGCGCAGATCGATGACGCGGCTGTTCGCCCCCAACCCTTCCGGCAACGCGCCCTGGAAGAACGAACCGGCCGGCCGTTTGCAAAAATCGAGCAGACGCCCCGGCGTGGCGACGAGCAGGTCGACGGGCGCATCGAGGATTTCACGCGCCTGGCGTTCCAGATCCATGCCGCCGTAAACAGCCAACGCGCGCAACCCCGTATACTTGCCGAGCGCCACGGCGTCCTTGCAAATCTGAATCACAAGTTCGCGCGTCGGCGCAATCACGAGCGCGCGCGGGCAACCACCCGTCTTCATCCGCTTGTCGGGCGTCCGCAAATAGCGCGTGAGAATCGCGATCAAAAACGCCGCCGTCTTGCCCGAACCGGTCTGCGCCTTGCCGGCGAGGTTCTTCCCGTCCAGTGCGTTCTGAAGCGAAAGCGCCTGAATTTCCGTGCAGTACTGGAATCCCAGATCGGCGATCGCGTGCATTACTTCGGACGGCAGGTCGAAATCCTGAAACCGCTTCTTGCCCTCGACGGGCGGTACCTGGAACGATGCAGGATCCCACGCCTGGTGTTCGGCACGACGCTTCTCAATTTCCTCCGGCGACATCACACCGCCCGGCCGCATTTCGGTCGGCGCCGTGTTGATCGCGCGCGGCGACCGATTCCGCTCGCGGCGCGACTCACCACCGCGTCCCCGCGCACCGTCGCGGCGGCCGTCCTTGCGTTCCTCCCGACGCGGCCGTCCATTCGGATGCGCAGCGGCCGCTCCATTCGGACGCGGCGACGCGGAACGCCCCGTCGATGCCCGGCGATTCTCGTCTCCGCCACGTCCACCGTGCGTCTTCCGCCCCTGCTGCCGCGTCCGCCCATCCGCCGCCTTGGCGGACACGCCCTTCTTCGCCGGGGATCGACCGGCCTTCGGCGCGGCGTCCTTCTTGCCGGTGATGACCGCCACCAGCTTCTTCAAAAAACCAAATGCCATTACAGTCTCCTGAGTATAACAACGAAGGGCCGCACGGGAAGTCTCGAACTTCCCCGGCGGCCCGACGTCTCATGCCGCAATCGGATATCCGATTGCGCCGTCCCGATTAACGCTTCGAGAACTGGAAGCGCTTACGGGCGCCCGGACGACCGGGTTTCTTACGTTCTTTCATGCGGCTATCGCGCGTCATGCAGCCTTCGGCCTTGAGAGCCTTGCGCAGATTGGCATCCGCCGCCACGAGGGCGCGGGACAGGCCATGGCGGATGGCGCCGGCCTGACCGGAGCAACCGCCGCCCTTGGCGAACACAACCACGTCCACGGCCGAAATATCGTAGCCAGAGATGGCAATCGGCTGCTTGAGGTAGTCGCGCAGCGCTTCAGAGGTGATGTACTCTTCAAGCGGCTTGCGGTTCACGATCCACTTGCCTTCGCCCGGCACGAGCTTCACGTACGCGACGGCGGTCTTCCGACGACCGGTTCCGGCGGAAATCACTTTGTCTTTCGTAGCCATTCGGGAACCTCCTTAGAGCTTGATCACTTCGGGTTTCTGGGCGGCGTGCGTATGCTCGGCACCGGCGAACACCTTCACGCGCGTCATCATCTTGCGCGCGATGTTGTTCTTCGGCAGCATTCCCCACACGGCTTCCATGATCATGCGCTCCGGATGCGCGGCGCGCATCTCAGCGGCGGAGAAACGCTTCAGGCCGTCCCGATAACCGGAATAGCGCTGATACTCCTTCTGCTCCTCTTTCTTGCCCGTCAACTTGACCTGGGCGGCGTTGACCACGATCACGAACGCGCCGGCGTCCACGGAGGGGTCGAACTGGGGAGTGTCTTTCGCGCGAAGCTTGTTGGCGACCACGACGGCCAGACGGCCGAGGACGACGTCCTTCGCATCGACGAGGAACCACTTGCGGTTGTCACCGGGGTTCACTCCACGCGTGCTTTTCTGCAACATTTTTCTTTCCTTGCTTCTTGTGGCTTTGTTCCCGAAAACCGGGGATTTGTCCGTTGTGCGCCCCCGCAGTCCCTGCGAGGACGGGAGGCCGACCTCGACAGCCGACCTCGCGTTTGGGTGCATAGTTAATCAAAAAAGGCGGCGAAAGTCAATAGGGTGCGCGA
>CAZTHR010000075.1:0-9993 GCA_964613265.1 uncultured Lentisphaeraceae bacterium
GCGGCCAAGTAAATGGCCTTCGCGAGCCGCGAGCAACGGCCGGGCGAAGAAGTCGCCAACACCGTCATCCATGTCGTCGGATCCCATCTGGCGGCGGCGATGACGGCTTTGTTGATTTGGCAGGCCGTCGATTCGGGCGTCATGCTCGGCTGGAAGATCGTTGCGGCGTCGATTTTCGGCGCGAGCATGGTCTTGCTCTATTCGATTTCATCGGCCTACCACGCCGTCATGTATCCACCTGCCAAGCGCGTGTTGCACGTGATGGATCACATGGCGATTTATTTTCTCATTGCGGGAAGCTACACGCCGTTCTGCTTTGTGACCTTGCGTCCCGAACATCCTGCGCTGGCGTGGACGATTTTCGGAATCGAATGGGGGGCGACGTTCATCGGCGTCTGGATCAAGGTTTTCACGACGGGCCGTTTTCGCGTGATTTCGACGTTGGCCTACATTGTGATGGGCTGGATGGCGCTTGTGGCCATTGTGCCGCTCGTCAAGGCGTTGCACGGATTGGGTACGATGTGGCTGGCGCTCGGGGGTGTGCTCTACACGTTGGGGTGCATCTTCTATCTGTGGAAACGGCTGCCCTACGGACATGCGGTCTGGCATCTCTTCGTTTTGGCCGCCACGCTTTGCCACTTCTTCTGCATCTTGTGGTACGTGATGTAGGGCGGCGGGCGTCCGAGTCGGAACTTTGTGGTAGAATGTGCGCCAAGGAGACGTTGCGAAGATGAAGATTTCGATTGTTGGCGCGGGCGGCTGGGGGACGGCGAACGCCTGTGTGCTGGATGGCTACGGCCATGAAACGACGGTGTGGTGCCGACGGGCGGACGCGGCGGCCGAACTGGCCGAGCGGCGCGAGAACGTGCGGTATCTGCCGGGCGTCGCGTTGCCCGCGCGGTTGGCGTTCACGGCCGATTGCGCGGCGGCGGTGGCGCGGGCGGATGTCGTCGTCTTCGCCGTGCCGTCGGCCTATCTCCGTGCGGTCTGCCGCCGCTTCAAAGGACTGATTCCGTCCGATGCCTGTGTCGTGTCGCTCGTCAAGGGCGTCGAAGCGGGGACGCATCTGCGCATGAGCGAGGTTATTGCCGCCGAACTCGCCTGTTCGCCCGTCGTCGTGTTGTCGGGTCCCTCCCATGCGGAGGAGGTGGCGCGGCGGATTCCTACGGCCCTCGTGGCCGCGAGCGCGGATGCCAAGGCCGCTCGGCTTGTGCAGGCGTTGTGGAGCGGCCCGGCCTTGCGCGTCTACACGTCTCGCGATCCCGTTGGCGTGGAAGTGGCGGGTGCGGTGAAGAACGTGTTGGCGATTGCGGCGGGCTGTTCGGACGGTCTCGGCTTCGGCGACAACGCGCGCGCGGCGCTCGTGACGCGGGGGCTGGCGGAACTGGGACGCCTGGCGGCGGCTTGTGGCGCCGCGCCTGGCACGGTGGCGGGTCTGGCAGGCGTGGGCGATTTGATTGTCACGTGCAATTCGCGCCATTCGCGCAATCATCGCGTTGGCGAACGTCTGGGGCGCGGCGAGAAAATCGACGCCGTGCTGGCGTCAATGGACATGGTGGCCGAGGGCGTGGGCAATTCGCGCACGATCGCCGAATTGGCGGCAGAACGTTCCGTGGAAATGCCGATTGCCGAGATTGTTCGGCGCATCTGCTTTGAGGACTATCCCGTCCGCGATGCAATCGACGCCCTGATGTCGCGCACGATGAAGGACGAGTGAACGGGGGAGACGTGGTGGGACAGCCGGGAATCGAACCCGGAACCTACAGTTTAGGAAACTGTCGCTCTGTCCAGTTGAGCTACTGTCCCGAAATGAACGGGCGATATGATAGCAAATCTACGCTTCACTCTCCAGTGTGAATTTGCTAGAATCTTGCGCGAGGTTCTGTTTTATGGACATGGTTTCAATCGGTATGATGCTCTGCTGGGGGCTGTGCGCGGCGTGTTTCGCCGCGTACGCGGCTTCTGTCGCGGGTGAAATCACGTACGTCACGTTGGCGGACGGACGCAAGACGGCGCGGTCGATTCCGCTCGTCATGCGTCTGTTATTGCCGCTGGTTCCCAATCTCACGCGGGTCGTTTCGGGCCGGTCGTTCGCGGCCGCGCGGGTGGCGGCAGACCAGATGATCGTCTCGGCGGGCTTGGAAGGGTTGTTGTCCGGCACGGAGTTCCTCGCGCTCAAGTTTCTGATTCCTCTCGTCTGCGGGACGGCTTGGACGCTGTTTCTCGTATTGGTGGGCGCGTTGCTGCCGGAGTCGTTCGTCGCGGGGAATGTCCTGCTGTTGGGGGCGTTGGGCGTGTTCGCGTTCTACGCCTACCCGCTGATGTGGTTGCGCGGCGCGGTGCGGCGGCGCCATCTGTCCATTCTGCGCGCCCTGCCGTTTGTGCTCGACCTCTTGACGTTAAGCGTCGAGGCGGGGATGGATTTCATGGGCGCCCTGCAGCGCAACTGCGAGAAGCGTCGACCCGATCCGCTGAACGAGGAGTTGATTCGTATGACGCGGGAAATCCAAGTGGGGACGCCTCGGCGCGTGGCGTTGCGCAATTTGGCTGCGCGTGTTCGCCAGAGCGACCTTCAGAGCGTCTGCCATGCGCTCGTCCAGGCGGACGAGCTGGGCGTTTCCATCGGGTCGATTCTCCGCATCCAGAGCGAACAGCTGCGCGGCCGGCGGTTCGACCGCGCCGAGAAGCTGGCGAACGAGGCGCCGGTGAAAATGCTGGGGCCGCTCATGCTTTGCATCTTCCCCGCCGTTTTCATCGTTCTGCTGGGGCCGATTCTGATGCAGGCCGCCAAAAACATTTTTTAGAGGAGTCCCATGAGTACGCACATACCCGACATCGTCGTGGCGGCCGGGCCGTTGGCCGGTCAACGCTTTTCCGTCCCTGCCGAGGGACTTCGCCTGGGGCGGTCGTCTTCCTGCGAAATCTCCATTTCCGACCCCGCGTTGTCGCGCAACCACTGCCTGTTCGAGGTGCGGGACGGCGCGTTGTGGGTGACGGATCTGGCGAGCGCCAACGGGACGCAGGTCAACGGCGTGATGCTGGGCGCGGATTCGTGCCGTCTCAAGCATGGCGACCGCATTGTCGTCGGCGAATCGGAACTTGCCCTCGAATCGCCCGACGCGGAATCGTTGCCCGCCGCCGATTCGGCGTCGGACGCACCGCCGGCTGTCGATTTGGGTCTGGGCCAGCCGGACGACACGGATGCGGCGGTGGCGCGGTTGCCGTTGCGCCGTCTGCTCGTCTGGGGCGCGGCCGTGCTGGCCGTGGGCCTCGCCGCCGTCCTCATCCTCGGTTCCGACTCGGATGCGTCCGCACCGCCGGCTGATCGACCCGTTGCGGACGAGCCGGTCGATCCGCGTCTGCTCGGCCTGACGTTCGAGAAGGTGGAGGCGGACGCGAATGGTATCTACCGCTACGCATTGTCGCTCGACGCCGACGGGCGGATGACCGTCGCCATTGACGATGTGCCGAAGGAAAACCGGCACATCCACCCCAAGCCCGCGCAGTTGTCCGACGCGGCCCTGGCGCGGTTGTCGGACATCCTGTCCGTCGACGCGCTGTCCGCGCTCGATCCGGAGTACTCGGGCGTACCGCTCCATCCGAACACGCTGACGTCCTATCGGCTCAAAGTCATCCGCAACGGAAAGGTGTTCACAACGGTGATTGAGAACGCAACGGAACCGGCGGAGTTTCGCGCAATCCGCGAGAAGCTGGAGACGTTCTCGAAAAACGAACTCGGCATTTGGGCGATTCAGTTCTCCGCCGAGAAACTCGTCGAGATGAGCCAGGAGGCGCAGCGTCTGGGCGACGCGAAATGGGCGGAGCGCGACGTTCAGTTCGGCAATCTGGCGGCGGCGCTTGCGGCCTACCGCGAAGCCGTCTTCTATCTGGAAACGGTCAATCCGAAGCCGGACGGCTACGGGGCGCTGATTGCCCGCCGGAAAGCGGTTGAAGAGGAATTGACGCGCCGCTACCGCGAACAGCGCTTCTTGGCCGACCGCGCGATCAACTTGCAGGACTGGCCGACGGCGGCGCGTGAACTGCGCGTGTTGCGTGAACTCGTGCCGGACGCGAAAGATCCGCGCCATGCGGAGGCGTCGGCGAAACTCTTGGATGTCGAGGCGCGTCTGAAGAAAGGAGCGGCGAAATGAGAAACGGTTTCTGTGCGCGTGTGAAGACGGTGGCGGTGGCCGTGTGCGTCGCCGTAGGATTGCTGGCGGCGAACGGCATCGAGGAACGTCCCACGCGGTTGGACGTTGCGTCCGAGCCGGACGGCGCCCGCGTGTTCGTGGATGGGCAGTTGAAGGGATCGACGCCGTGTTCCGTCTTTGAATTGGCGCCGGGACGCCATCTTGTCCACGTCGAAGCGGCGTCTTGCCAGCCCGTCGATGCGTTCGTGCATCTGGACGATGGCGCGTTCGTGCAAAAGACGTATGCGCTGGAGGCGGAGAAAGCGTTGATGCTGTTGCGTTCCGAACCGGCGGGCGCGGATGTGAAATACGCGGGCGTGTCGCTGGGCGTCACGCCGCTTCTCGTCTCCACGTTGCCGACGGATCGCGCCTACACGTTCGAGCTGGTGAAGAATGGCTACCAGACGAAGAAGATCGACGTAGTGCCCGTTGGACGGACGCCGCTCGTGCGCGAGGAGACGTTGGCGCTTGATTCGGGCGTCATCGACTGTTCCTCCGATCCTGCGGGTGCGACGGTGACGGTGAACGGCGTCGAGCGTGGCGTGACGCCGCTTCACTTGACGCACGTGCCGAAAGGCTTGGCCACCATTACGTTGAAACGGGCCGGCTACCATCCCGAAACGCGCGAACTGCGCCTCGTGCCGGGCGAGCGGCAGACGCTGGCGGTCAAGTTGCGTGGGCTGCCCGCGAAACTGAACGTCGTCTCTTCGCCCGAACAGGCTCGCGTGTTTCTGGACGGCAACTATCAGGGCAAGACGCCGGCGACGATCGCGAACGTCGCGCCCGGCCGCCATGAACTTCGCATCGAGTCTCCGGGCCACGCATCGCAGACCCAGACCGTCCTGCTCGGCAACGGCGAGGAGAAGACGGCGACGTTCAAGATGGAGAGCATGATGGGTCGCGTGGAAATCGTCACCACGCCGCCTGGCGCGCGCGTCTTCGTGGATGGACGTTCGATGGGGACGACGCGCAGCCAGGGCGGTGACAGCCCGCGTTCGCAGACGCTCATGCTGGAGAACGTGCCGGCGGGCGAACGCGCCGTCGTCGTGCGTTTGGACGGCTATCAGGAAGAGCAGCGCAAAGTCGTCGTCTCGTCGAAAGAGACGCGCAAAGTCTACCTCAAACTCGTGCGTCTGTTCGTGCCGGACACGGAAATCGAGACGATTCGCGGCACGTATCGCGGCGTGTTGGTGGAGAAGTCGATTCTGGGCGATATCACGCTGGAAGTCAAGAAGGGCGTGATGACCGTCTTCCCACATGCGGACATCCGCAAAATCACACCGCTGGCGAAGTGACGCGCATGGGAAAAGTCAGATTGGATGTACTGTTGGCGGCGCGGGGCGTCGCACCCTCGCGGGCCGCCGCCCAGGCGTTGATTCTCGAAGGGAAGGTTCGCGTGGGCGGCCAACGCGAAACGAAAGCCGGCCGTCTCGTCGCGGAAGATGCGACGGTGGAGGTCGAGGCGCCGCCGCGTTTCGTTTCGCGGGGCGGCGAAAAATTGGAAGGGGCGTTCGCCGCGTTTCCCGGCTGGGCGGTGGAAGGTCTCGTCTGCCTCGACGTCGGCAGTTCGACGGGCGGTTTCACGGACTGTCTGCTCCAGCATGGCGCTCGGCGCGTCATGGCCGTGGACGTGGGGACGAACCAGTTGGCCTACAAGTTGCGGACGGATCCGCGCGTCTGGGTACGGGAGAATTTCAACGCCCGCTACATGACGGCGGACGATCTGCCCGAACGGCCGGCGCGGGCGGTGACGGACGTCAGTTTCATTTCGCTCAAGCTCATTCTGCCGCCGATGGCCGACGTGCTGCAGCCGGGCGGAGAGATCGTATCGCTCATCAAGCCCCAGTTCGAGGCCGGGCGTGGGAACGCGCCGGGCGGTGTCGTGTCCGATCCCGCCGTTCGCCAACAGGTCGTCGACGACATTTCGCGCTTTGGGGCGGAGACGCTGGGGCTGGAGCGTCTGGGGCTCGCGGAATCGCCGCTGCGCGGTAAGGACAAAGGCAACGTCGAATATTTGGCGTGGTGGCGGAAACGGTGATATGCGACAGCCCGACTTTTCAGATTTCGATGCGTTCTTCATGAAAATGGCGCTGCGGGAGGCCGAAAAGGCTGCCGTGGACGGCGAAGTGCCGATGGGCTGCGTGCTCGTGGAACCGGCCGTGCTGGAACCGGCGCATGACGGGCATGATGCGATTTGGGATCCCACGCCTGTGACGGCGCGGATTTTGGGGCGGGCGCACAATCAGACGGAAGGTCTGCAGGACGCGACGGCCCATGCCGAAATGCTGGCGATGTCATCCGCGTTTCAAGCGAAAGGCGCTTGGCGGCTGACGGGGACGCGCCTCTACGTGACGAAAGAACCGTGCCCCATGTGCGCAGGGGCAATCGTCCTTGCGCGCGTCCATACCGTCGTGTGGGGGCTCGACGATCCCCGGCGCGGCGGGGAGACGACGTTCGGCATTTTCGCCCATCCGGGCATCAACCACCACCCGAACGTCGTGCGCGGCGTGCTCGAACCCGTCTGCCGCGACGCGCTGCAGACGTTTTTCCGCGATCGGCGCCATGCCTGACGCGCAACGACGTTCGAGGATATTTGAATCATCCCTTTAACAACGAGAAAGGAAGACCCATCCAGATGGCTGCTGCACACGCGAAGGAACAAAACGAGATCGTCGTCGCCGACACGTTCAAATGGCGCGACCTGTTTCACAAAGAGGACTGGCTTTCGATCTGGGTGGCGTTTGTCCTGATTGCCGTGTCGGCGGTCGGGGTGTTGACGGGTGCGTTCGATTTCTCCGGCGCCAAGTTCGGTACGTGGGGGCTGCCCGCCGAAATCGCCGCCCATCCGGGCAAGGTGAAATCGTTCCTCGACATCTTTACGGGTGCGTTGTGGGGTAAACTGGCGTTGACGTTCGCGGCGTTCGCGGCGCTCTTCACGTTCGGTAACAAGCTCGAAGGGAAACGCGCAGGCCGGTTCCTTGTGGCGTTCGCGGGGTTGTTCGTCCTCGTGTGCGTTGTACGCGTCCTGTCCGCCGAATTCACGTTCAAGCGGTACTTGGAGTATGCGTTCTGGGCGCTGCTGTTGGGGTTGCTGATCAGTAACACGGTGAAGACGCCGAATTGGCTCAAACCGGCGTTGCGGACGGAATTCTACATCAAGACGGGTCTGGTGATTCTCGGGGCACAGGTGTTGTTCAGCAACATCCAGAAGTTCGGCCTCTACGGTCTTGCGATCGCCTGGGGCGTCACGCCGATTGTCATCATCTTCATGTGGTGGTATGGGACACGTGTTCTGAAAATCACGAACAAGCCGCTCGTCATCACGATTTCCGCCGCGACGTCTGTGTGCGGCACGTCGGCCGCCATTGCGGCGGCGGCCGCCGCACGGGCGCGGAAGACGGATCTTGCGTTCGCCGTCGGCACGTCGCTCATCTTCACGGTGATCATGATGGTCGGGATGCCGTTCTTCATCAAGGCCGTGGGCATCGATCCGATGATCGGCGGTGCCTGGATCGGCGGCACGGTGGATTCGACGGGCGCGGTTGTGCTCGCCGGGCAGGCGTTGGGCGATTTGGGCGGACAAGTCGCCGCGCTCGTCAAGATGATCCAGAACATGCTGATTGGGTTCATTGCGCTCGCCATCGCCATTTTCTTCTCGACGAAGGTTGATCGCACGGCGCCGGCCGGGCAGAAGGTCGGCGTGGCCGAAATTTGGAACCGCTTTCCCAAATTCATTCTCGGCTTTATCTTCGCGTCTCTGTTCTTCTCGTTCGTGATGCAGCCCGCATTCGGCGTCGACGCCACGAACGCGGTCATCAAGCATCTGAAGGAATTTCAGAACTGGGCGTTCGCGCTTGCCTTCACGTCGATCGGCCTTGAGACGAACTTCAAGGAACTCTGTTCGCAGGTGCAGGGCGGCAAGCCATTCCAGCTCTACATTGTCGGACAGGTCTTCAACCTGATCCTGACGTTCGCCGTCGTGTGGCTTGTACTGTGCGGCCGCTTCTTCCCCATTCCGACGATTGCCGCATGAACCGCACGACGTTGCTGACCTACGGAATCATGGTCGTCGCCACGCTCGTGGCGGCCGGCATGATGGTTTGCCACATGGGGCTGATCGACGGCCTTGATTTCGGATGCGGGCAGTACTACTACACGGACATTCCGAACTGGCAGAAGTGGTTCGCCGGGAACTGTTTTACGGATACCCTGCCGCGTTGGATCTACTATGTCCTGTTCTTCGTCTGGGGGTACGCGATGTACCGGCTCTGGACGTGGCTCGACGCCCATGCGGCGGGGACGGACTCCGGCAAAAAGAAGGAGCATGACGCATGAAACCGTTTCAGGAAAAACTGGTGGCCGCGTGGCGGGATTACGCGGCGGGGCGGATCGACGCGAAGACCCTCAAAGGACAGTCCGCCGGATTTGGTATCTACCAGCAGCGCGACGATGCCACGATGATGCGTCTGCGCCGTCCGGGCGGCGTTGTCACGACGGGCGACCTGCGAGCGATCGCCGCGTTGCTCACGACGTTCAAAGCGCCGTTTTGTCACCTCACCACGCGGCTCGACATCCAGCTCCACGGCATCCAGGCCGCCGATGTGCCGGCCGCGTTGGAGGCCTGTGAGGCGCACGGCTTTCCGTTTCGCGGCGGCGGCGGCGACACGTTCCGCAACGTGCAGGTGAATGCGTGTTCGGGGCTTCATGCGGACACCGCGTTCGATGTCATTCCCTACGCCCGCGCATTCTCGACGGCGTTTTATTCGTTCGACACGGCCTATGGTCTGCCGCGCAAAATCAAAATCGGGCTCGTCGACCGCGTAGCGGATCGCCAGCTGGCAACGGTGCAGGACTTGGGATTCGTCGCGAAAATCGAAAACGGCCGCCGCGTGTTCGAGACGTGGGTGGCCGGTGGTATCGGTTTCAAACCCCGTGTCGGACTCAAGGTGTTCGACGCGCTGCCCGCGGAGGACAGCGCCCGTCTGGCGTTCGCCCTTACGCGCCTTTTCGATGCGAAGGGCTGCCGGACGAATCGCGCCCACGCACGGATTCGTTTTCTGCGCGAGGATTTGGGCGATGCGGCGTTCGTTGCGCAGTTGAAAGAGGCGTTTGCCCGCGAGACGGCGGCGCCGGTTCTTACGGAAGCGAACCTGCTACCGGAGGAGTGGCCGCAGACGAAGTTCACGGTGGATCAGACGCCTGCGCCGGGATTTGCGGCATGGAAACAGCTGGCCGCCACGCCGTTGGCGAACGGCGCGTACGCCGTGCGTCTCTTCGTTCCCTACGGCAACATGACGGCCGCCCAGCTCGTGAAACTCTGCGACGCGCTGGAGTTGGAAGGTGTCACGAAAATGCATCTGCTCGTCTGGGGGGATTTCGCCGTGCCGAATGTCCCCGAAAACCAATTGCCCGCATTCTACAATTTGCTCGTCGGTCCGCTCGGCGACGTGGACTACACGGTGAAGAGTTTCAAAGGGCATATCCTTACGTGTGTCGGGAGTTCCATCTGCAAGATCGGCGCGAACGATTCGCCGGCGTTCGGCACGGCCATTGCGGCGGCATTCGACCGTGATCTGCCGGCGGACACGCCTGAAAAGATTGCTAAGGCCCGGTTGGTGCTGAACGACATCCGGATTAGTGGCTGTCCCAATTGCTGTACGAACACTCCGTTGGCGAAGTTCGGTTTCCTCTGCCGCAAGGTGGGCGATCAGTTGTCCGTCATGCCGTTGACCGGCGCCGTCGCCGAACCGTCGCGGCTAGGCGAACTTCAGCGGGACGTGATTCCCTGCGCGGACGTCGCGGA
>CAZTHR010000076.1:0-9809 GCA_964613265.1 uncultured Lentisphaeraceae bacterium
TGAGTGACAGAGGGGGGTATTTTTGCTATAATGCGTCCTGTTATGAACAAGCCCACCATTGATGTCGCCTATGTGGCGGAACTGGCCCGGCTGGATTTGTCTGATTCCGAAAAGGCACTTTTCCAGTCTCAGCTTGAAGATATCGTCAAGTATGTCGAGAAAATCAAGTCCGTGGACGTGGACGGCGTTCCGCCCACCATGCATGGGCGGCCGCTGGTGAACGCCTTTCGCGAGGACATCGTGCGGCCGTCGCTCGACCGCGAGGTCGCGCTGGCCAACGCCCCCGCGCGGACGGGAGACGAGTTCATGTTGCCCAAGATCGTCGAGGGCGCGGAAAGTTGATGTACGTGGGAGAGGTTTGACACATGGAACTGTATGAATTGGGCATCAAGGCCGCTTTTGAGGGTCTTGCGAAGGGTGATTTCACGTCGGTCGAGTTGACGCAGGCCGTGATCGACCGTGTGAGGGCCGAGGATCCGCAGATTGGCGCGTACGTGTCGTTCGACGAAGAAGGTGCGTTGGCTGCCGCGCGGGCGAATCCGCAGGGTGTGCCGCTCGCCATCAAGGATCTCATCAACGTGAAGGGGCAGCCCTGCACGTGCGGCTCGAAGATTTTGAAGGGCTACGTCAGCCCCTACGATGCGACGGTGATCGCGAACGTCAAGAAGGCGGGTTTCATCTGCGCGGGGCGTGTGAACATGGACGAGTTCGCCATGGGGTCGTCTACGGAGAACTCCGCACTCGGCGTCACGCGCAATCCCTGCGATCCGTCGCGCGTGCCTGGCGGCAGTTCGGGTGGCAGCGCGGCGGCCGTGGGCGGGAATCTCTGCATTGCGGCGCTGGGTACGGACACGGGCGGCTCGATTCGCCAGCCGGCGAGTTTCTGCAACTGCGTGGGTCTCAAGCCGTCCTACGGCCGCGTGTCCCGCTATGGTGTGACGGCGTTCGCCTCGTCGCTCGACCAGGTGGGGCCGATGACGAAGAGCGTCGAGGACGCGGCGATTCTTCTGCGGGCGCTGGCGGGGCATGACGAGATGGACGGCACGACGCCGCGCGAACCCGTGCCGGACTACGCGGCCGCGCTGGAAGGGGCGTCGCTCAAAGGCGTGAAGCTGGGATTGCCGAAGGAATACGACATCGACGGTCTCGACCCCGAGGTCAAGCGGATCACGGAGAACGCCATCAAGGCGTGCGAGGCGGCGGGCGCGGAACTCGTGGAGGTGTCGCTTCCGCACACGGAATACGCGATGGCGGTCTACTACATCGTCGCGCCGGCCGAGGCGAGCGCGAATCTGGCGCGGTTCGATGGCGTTCGCTACGGTCATCGTTCGGCGCAGAGCGACAACGTGTTCAACCTCTATGCGCGGAGCCGCGCCGAAGGGTTCGGCCCGGAAGTCAAGCGGCGCATCATCATGGGCACGTACGTGCTGTCGAGCGGCTACTACGACGCCTACTACGGGCGGGCGCTGAAAGTGCGCACACTCATCTGCCGCGACTTCGCGAACGTCTTCCAGCAGGTGGATGCGTTGTTGACGCCCGTCGCGCCGACGCCCGCGTTCAAGCTGGGCGAAGTGCAGGATCCGCTCACGATGTATCTGAACGACCTGTTCACGATTCCGTCCGCGCTTGCGGGCAACTGCGCGATGAGCGTCCCCGCCGGTTTTACGGAAGGGACGCATCTGCCCGTCGGCGTCCAGTTCATCGCCGACGCCTTCCGCGAGGACAAGTTGCTGCGCATCGGTCGCGCGTTTGAACAGGTGAGGGGATGAAGGCGCGTCTCCTCCTGTTCGCCTGGGCGGCGGCGGTCGTCGCGAATGCGGAATCGGTCTTCACGATGCCGCAGATCACGAACGTCTCGACGTTCGTGGTGCAGATGACGAACGCCTGGTCGATTTCCGTCGCGCCCACGAACTTCGAGAGCGTGGTGGACGCGGCGGCCATGACGAACGAGGTGTCCGTCGTCTCAACGAATGTTTTGGAGAAGGCGACCGCGACGACAAACGCCGTACCGGCCGTCACGAACGCGGTTGCCTTGACGTCGACGAACGGGCTGCTCGTCGTCACGAATGGCGCGTTCACGGCGATGACGGGCGCGGCGGCCGTGTTGGTCGATACGAACGTCCTCATCACGGCGGCTCAGGCGGCCGTGACGACCGCGATGGCGAAGATCGAGGAGGCGGCGAAAGCGAACGAGGAGGCGTTGCGGCAGCGGCGCGTGAACACGCGGACGTTCAAGCTTCAGTACGCAAGCGCCGAGGACGTGGCGGCGAAGTTCAACAGTACGTGGAGCGGTGATTTCGGTCTCGTCTGGAAAGTGTCGAAAATCGCCCAGGCGTTCCCGGAGGCGAATGCCGTGATGGTCACGGCGCCGGGCGTGATTCTCGACGCTTGCGAACAGGTCGTCAAGGTGATCGACGTGGAACCGCATCAGGTCTACATCGAGGCGCGATTCGTGGAGTTGGCGAACTCGGCTTCGCACCGGCTCGGCATCGACTGGTCGATGCTGGGCGGCATCCAGGCCACGACGTCGTTTTCGGCGGGCGCGGATCGGCGCAACATCGGAAACGCCGTGCAGAACTACTCCCGCGAGGTGACGACGGGGAGCGAGAAGGTGTCCTATGGGTTGGCTGGCAACACCGCCACCAGGACGTCGACGTCGGGCTGGACGCAGAATTCAGACGGCACGTCGTCGTCTTCGGATTCGACGACCACGACCTCCACCCAGTCGGGGCGCGACGGCGGCGTGGACTATTTCACGGGCACGCTCAGCCTGTCCGACATGTATCTGACGTTGAGCGCGCTTGACGCGAGCGAGGACGCGAAGGTGTTCTCCAATCCGAAGATCATCGTCGCGAGCGGCAAGAAGGCCGTGGTGGACATGACGGAGAAATACCCGAACGTGCAGATTGCGTCGAAGCGTACGTTGAACGGCAATTCCGAATCGCTCGACTTGGACATGAAGATGGCGGCGATTCCGGGCGAGGACAAGTTGATGTTCGCGAAGGAGGCGTTTTTCAGCTGGGGCATTTCGCTGGAGGTGACGCCGCGCGTGAGTTCGAACGGTCTGATCAACGTGTCCATCGTCCCGACGATTTCCGAGAAGGCGAGCGAGGTGACGCCGTCGAGCGGGTCGACGGAAGGTTTCAAGTACCCGATCATCAGCGTTCAGCGCCTTGTGACGGACTTCGCGCTGGCGGCGGGCAGCACGGCCGTGATCGGCGGTCTTTCGAAGACGACGGAGCGCCAGATCGATTCCGGCATCCCTTGGCTGCGCGACCTGCCGTGGATCGGCGACAAGCTTTTCGGCGGAAAGTCCCGCGAAAAAGTCCAGAAGGAAATCGTTGTGTTCGTGACGGTCGGTCTGGCCGATCCGACGCACGACCTGCCGTTGGACGTGGGTTTGCCGAAAAACGCCGTGTTGGGGCGGATGTATACGCAGGGGCAGAAGCTTGAGCCGGGCGACCGCGTGGGCAACGCCATCGAGGGCATTGCCGCGCTGGACTATCGGCCGCTGGAAGACCAGGCGCGCGATCCGCTGGCGACGAACGAGGTTGGAACGACGCATTTTCCGCTGCCGTTCAACCCCCAGCGGTTTCAGTTCCATTCACGGGAAACACAAGACGAAGGCTCGACGGAGAAGAAATGAACTTTGAAAACACGATCGGACTGGAAACGCACGTCCAGTTGAAGACCCACACGAAAATGTTCTGCGGCTGTCTGCTCAAGACGGGTTGCGAGCCGAATGTGAACGTTTGCCCCGTCTGTTTGGGCTATCCCGGCGCTTTGCCCGTCATGAACAAGGAGGCCGTCAAGCTCACCGTGATGAGCGGCCTGATGCTGGGGTGCGAAATCAACCGCCACGCGACGTTCGATCGGAAGAACTACTTCTATCCGGACATGGCGAAGGACTACCAGATCTCCGAGAACGGCAATCCGCTCTGTCTCGGCGGCGGCGTGACGATCGACACGCCGAACGGCCCGAAGACGATTCGGATCAACCACATCCACCTGGAAGAGGACGCGGCGAAGATCAACCACTACGCGCAGACGTCCGGCGTCGACTTCAACCGCGGCGGGACTCCGCTGATGGAAATCGTCTCCGAGCCTGACATTGCGAGCGCCGACGAGGCCATCGCCTATCTGACCGCCCTCAAGGAAATTCTCGTCTACGCCGGTGTGTCCGACTGTAACCTCGAAGAGGGCAACATGCGTTCGGACGTGAACATCTCGATCCGTCCCGTGGGCGAGACGAAGCTCGGCACGAAGGTCGAGATCAAGAACATGAACACCTTCAAGGGCATTCACGCCGCGCTCGTCTACGAGGCGCAGCGCCAGCGCGCGTGTATGGCCCATTCGATTCCGATTGTCCAGGAGACGCGCCGCTGGGATGGCGAGGCGATGGAGACGGCGTCGATGCGTACGAAGGAGAACGCCCACGACTATCGTTACTTCCCCGAACCCGATCTCGTACCCGTTGAACTTTCCGACGAGCAGATCGAGGCCTGGCGCAAGCTTCTGCCCGAAAAACCGGAAGACCGCCGTGTGCGCATGGTCGAGGAATACGGCATCGCCGAATACGACGCGGGCGTACTTTCCCAGGCGAAGGCGAATGCGGACTTCTTCGAGGCCGCCGCGCAGGGGTTGGACAAGAAGACGGCCAAGTTGCTCTGCAATCTCTACATGGGCGATGTGATGGCGCTTCTGAACGCCTCGGGCAAGGCGATTGGCGAATGCGCGTTGACGCCCGACGCCCTTCGCGCACTTGTCGTCCTTTCCGCGAAGGGGACGATCAACGGCCCGACGCTGAAGGAACTTCTGCCGGAGATTTTCGAGAAGGGCGGCGATCCGGAGGCGATCGTGAAAGAGCGCGGCCTGGGCGCGGTGTCGGACACCGCCGCCCTGGAGGCGTTCGTCGATCAGGCCATTGCCGCGAACCCCGGCCCGGTGCAGGACTTCAAGGCGGGCAAGAAGGCCGCGGCCGGCTTTTTCGTCGGACAGGTGATGAAACTCTCCAAGGGCAAGGCCGATCCGAAAATCGTCGGCCCGCTCGTGGCGAAAAAACTCGCCGCGATTTAAGCGGACGACCTTGTGCGTTTTGTGTCGTTGTTCAAACGAAAAGCGGACAAGTGAAGGGGGCGTGACATGAAGACAACACTGATGGCATTGGGTCTGGGGATTGCGGTCTACGGTTTCGCCCAGACGTCCGAAATCGCGAAATACGACCCGCGCATGGCGGTCGAGAAAGCCGTCGTCACGAATGGCGTCAAGTGGATTGACGGACGCTATCTGCCAATCGAAGGACGGATGTTCGACGACGTGGACGCCTACTACGACAGGTTGCCGTCCGGCGTGACGACGAACGTCAACGGCGGTGTTCGCGGTATGAAGCACCACACGGCCGGTCTCCAGTTTCGCTTCAAGACCGATTCGCGCAAACTCGTTTTCAAGTGGATTCCGTGGCGCGCGGGCCTGGCAATGGATCATATGCCGTCGACGGGCGTGAGCGGCATCGACGTCTATCGTCGCGATGTGGACGGCACATGGAAGTACGTGAAGACCGGTCGCATCCACGACGGCGTGAAGGGCGGCGAACTCTCCCTCGCCTGGCGGCCGGGCGACGACTGTCTCGTGAACCTTCCGCTCTACAACGGCGTGAAGTCCTTCACGCTCGGCATCGATGAGAAGGCGACTGTTTCCGCGCCTACGCCCCGCGCGAACGGCGTCGTCAAGCCCGTCGTCTTCTACGGAACGTCGATTACGCATGGTGGCTGCGCTTCGCGTCCCGGCCTCGCGTTTGTCAATGTTGTTGGACGCAAGCTCGACGTGCCGGTCGTGAACCTCGGCTTCTCCGGTTCCGGCAAGATGGAACTTGAGATGAGCGAGCATCTCGCCCGCATCGACGCCTCGTGCTACGTGCTGGACTGCCTTTGGAACATGAACGACGGGATGGTGGAAGAACGCTACGAGCCGTTCATCCGCAATCTGCGTACGAAACGCCCCGACGTGCCGATTGTCATGGCGGAGCAGTGCGATGTCTATTGCCAACGGCCGAGCGGAAAGGACATGTTCATTCGCAGGCTTTACGATGCGCTCGTCGCCGAAGGCTGGAAGAACCTCGTCTATCTCCCGAAAGAAAAGATGTACGTGGGCGACAACGAGGGGACGGTCGACGGCTGCCACCCGAACGACTGGGGAATGATGTCGATGGCGGACGCTTTCGGCGCGGCGGTGCGGCGAGCCTTGAAACTGCCGGGTGCGGGCGTCAATCCGAATCGGATTCGTCTCCTTGCCAACGACTTCGTGGAAGTCTGCCGTTCGCCGAATCCGACGAACACGTATTGCTACACGCCCGGCATCTGCCGTCTTGATTCCGGCCGTCTCGTCGTGACGTGCGATTTCGGCGGGCACGGCATGAAGGGGAAGACGACCGGGCGGATCTTCGTCTCAGACGATGGCGGGCGCACGTGGCGTAAGACGGGCGAGTTTCCGATGTGTCATGCGCGGCCGTTTCGCGCCGGCGGCGCGCTCTACATCATCGGACACAACGGCGACCTCGGAGTCCTGCGCTCGACCGACGGCGGCGAGACGTGGAGTGCGACGTCATGGCTGACGCAGAAGCAGAGCTGGCATCAGTCCGCCTGCAACGTCTGGTACGCGCACGGCAACGTCTATCTTGTGATGGAACAGACGATTCCCTCGCCGGACGGACGTAAATTCGGTTGGAGCGTGAACCGTCTTGCGCCCACGCTCATGCGGGCGAAGGAGACGGACGACCTCACGAAGCGCGAGAGCTGGACGTTCGCGGAGTCGTTCTGCTTCGACTCGATTTTTGGCGGAAACCCGGATCCCGAACTTGACTACTTCGGCATCCCATGGTACACGGCGTTCACGGCATGGACGAAGGAACGTCCGTGTCCCGCCAACCAGCCACGCGATGTGAATCCCATCGGCTGGCTGGAGACGAACGTCGTCCAGTTCCACGATCCGAACCACGTTTGGTACGACCCCTCCGGCCACACGTTCCATCTGTTCATGCGGTCGAACACGAGCGGCTCCGGCTATGCAACGATGGCCAAGGTCGTTGAAATGCCGGACGGCTCGATGAAGACATCGCTTGAGACCGCGCCGTCCGGACGCAAGATGCTCTTCATTCCGTTCCCCGGCGGGCAGATGCGCTTCCACGTCCTGTGGGACGAGAAGACGAAACTCTATTGGCTGCTCTCCACGCAGGTGACGGACACGATGTGTCGTCACGACCGTCTGCCGAAAGGGCGCTTCGACCTGCCGTACAACGAACGCCAGCGAATGCAGCTTTCCTTCTCCCGTAACATGATGGACTGGTGTTTCGCGGGACTCGTGGCTGTCGGCCCCTTCGCCCGCGAGTCGCGTCACTACGCCTCGATGGCGTTCGACGGCGACGACCTTGTGATTGTCTCCCGTTCGGGCGATGCCCATGCGGCTTCCGCCCACGACGGAAACATGATCACCTTTCATCGTGTGCCCGACTTTCGGTCGTTGGTCTACTGACGAGGAGATCATGACGTGAACGCACGAACATCTCTGCTGAGCGTCGTTGCGTGCGTGTGCGGTGTCGCATATGCAACGGCGCATGACGTGTGCGACGTTCGACGGCTCGACGACCTGTCGGCAGCCGTCGAGAAAATGCGGCTCGGCGAGACGACGACGGCGTGGAATGCCGGCGGAATCGACGTGCGTGTTGGCGTGTGCGACGGCCACCGCGCCGAAATCCGCGCCGTCCGCGCATCCGGCGAGCTTGTCGCCGTCGGCCCGCAGCCGCTTTTCACCGCCGTCGTGGAGGACGTGAAGACGGGACGGCGGACGGAACTCGCGTCCACCAACGTCTGGTCGACGGTCGCTGTCGCAACGAATGGCGCGGACATGACATGGACGTTCACGGCACCGTCGAAGAACGCCGCGTGGACGAATCTCGTCGTGGCCGTGTGCGCACGTCCCGGCGCGGACGGCGCGGGTCTTGACTGGTCGTTTGCCGGCGCAACGGGTTCGGACGATTTCGCCCTCTGCGAAGCGACGGTCGGCGCACTTGAATTTCTCTCAACCGGTGCGGCGATGCGCGCACTCTATCCCGGCTGCATGGGCCATGTCGTCACAAATCCGTGTGTTGACAAGGTGGCGTTTCGCGGGAATTACTCGTCCATGCACTGCGTCATGCCGTGGGAGGCGGTGTGGGACGAACGGCGCGGAACGGGTTTCTACGTGGGGGCGCACGACCCGAAGGGCGGCGCGAAGATCGTCGCGTTGACCGGCAGTTCGGCACGGTCGGCGGTTCGTCTGGCGTTGACGCATCGGCTTGCGTGGAACGGGGCGCACCCCGGTGCGGCGAACGAGATGTCGGGGACGATTCACTGGCGGCCGTTCACCGGCGACTGGTACGAGGCCGCGCTTGTCTATCGTGACTTCGTGCGCGAACGCGCCGTGTGGTATCCGAAGATGGGACCGGAAGGGCGCGTCTCCACGCCTCTCTGGTTCAAAAAGCTGGGCTATGTCGTCCGCACGTACGGCTGGGCCGACACGGCCGTGGCCGACGTGAAGACGTGCCAGGACTATCTTGGCGTTCCTGTGATGGCGCATTGGTATCACTGGCACCGGATTCCATTCGACAACGACTATCCGCATTACTTCCCCGCCAAGCCCGGCTTCGAGGACGGGGTAAAGCGCATTCAGGCGATGGGCGCCTACGCCGTGCCGTACACGAACGGGCACATTTGGGATATGCACGACCGTGGCGCGGAAGACTGGCAGTTCTCGTCCGTCGGCGCGAAGGGCGCGTGCATGAAGCGTGACGGAACGTTCTATACGGAACGCTATCGTTCTGTGGAGACGAACGGCGCGCGCGTCGTCTTTGCGCCGATGTGCCCCGCTTCGCAGGTCTGGCACGACAAGGTTGGCGAGAACTGCGTCAAAGTCGTCAACGGCGCCGGGCTCAACGGCTACTACATGGATCAAGTTGGCGCGTTCGCAACGATCGACTGCCGCAATCCCGCGCACGGACATCCGTTCGGCGGCGGCAGCTGGTGGCAGGAGGGGTATCGTCGTCTGCTCGCGGACGCGCGGGCGCGTTGCGGCGGAAAGGACGTGTTTTTCGCGACGGAAGGGAACGGCGAACATACGTTCGACCAGATCGACGCATTCGTCTGCTGGAACGTCGAGGGCGGCGTGGATACCGTGCCCGCGTTCGAGGTGTGCTATTCCGGCGCGGTGACGATCTACTGCCGTTCCTATGTCGGCGCGAAGGGGAATGGCTGGCGGCAGATGCGCATGAAGTTCGCGAACGTGGTTGCGGATGGTCATCTGATGGGCTGGATGCCGGCGGACTACTGCCGCGAACCAAAGCTCAACGCCTATCTGCGTACGTGCGTTCGCTTCCGCCATCACAACGCGGAGTGGTTTTACAAGGGCGAGATGCGCCGTCCGCCGAAACTGCTGGATGCCGTGCCGGAATGGAACGAGGCGTGGGACATCTTCGGGCGTCAGTGTCCGACACGAATGCCGATTGTGCAAACCTCTGCGCGGGCACTTCTTGACTACGACTACGCGCCCGACGGGCGGCGGTTGTGGCAGACGGGGCGTGTGCGGAAAGCGGTTGTCTATTTCACGAATTTCTCGGACGTCGAGACGGCGACGACGCGCGTGAAAATCGACTGGGCAGACCTGGGCGTCGACCCGCGCCAAGCGACGTTCGTGAAAGTCGATGCGGAAGGGCGGCGGACGCCGTTCTCGTATGCTGAACTGTCCGCGCCGCTCACGTTCGTGCCGGGTGTCTGTTTCGG
>CAZTHR010000077.1:0-9672 GCA_964613265.1 uncultured Lentisphaeraceae bacterium
TGACCACGGACGAACTCGTCACGCGCACGTACAGCGTCGTTGAATCGTTCGTCGACCGCATGAACGATGCCTCCTCCAGTCTCGCGAATGCGAAGACGGGCGAGTTCGGTGGCGGCGGTGAAAGCGAAGGCGACGGTGAGAATCCCGAAAACCAGTGGAAAGCCTACTTCGAAGACCTCGGTGTCACGTGGCCGCAGAACTCGAAGATCAAGTACATCAAGGCGGTCGGTAAACTCCGCGTGACGAACACGGAAGACCAGCTCGCGATTCTCGAAGACGCGCTCAACGAATTGAATGTGACGCCTTCGATGATCGAAATCGAGACGCGCTTCGTGGAAGTGGCGCAGGAAGACCTCAACTCCCTCGGCTTCGAGTGGTTGCTCAACAGCGATTACTCCTTCAACGTCGGCGGCAAGCTCAAGAAGGTGTTGAACCTGAAGGACGGCGAATTCACGACGCCGCCGGGTGGATTCCAGCAGACGGGTGGTTCGCAGTCGATTAGCATGAGCGACATCATATCGTCTGCCATGAACGGCTCTTCATCGTCCACCTCAACGGAGAACAAGGATTCGACGTCGTCGTCCACACTGATTGGCGGCGGTTTGGGGTATGTTGATGGTTCGACATCTGGCTCGACGTCTGGTTCGACGTCTGGTTCGACGTCTGATTCGACGACGGGGTCCTCGAAGAACACAACGACCACCACCACGATGAATTATGACTGGGTGAACGGTACGCCGGGTTGGTATCGTGGAAAACGAACGGGTAGAAACGTCGGCATCAACGCGATTGACGGCACCACGTACCAGACGGGGATGCGCTACCTGAGTACGGAGGGCAACCACATCTCCGGCGACGGTGCGTCCAACAATGACCAGTTCATGCGTGTCAATGCGTTCCTCGGTAACGCCGACCTCTCCATGATCCTCCACATGCTCTCGCAGCGGAGCGACACGGACTTGCTGTCCGCGCCGAAGGTGGTCACGAAGTCCGGTCAGGAAGCGACGATCAAGGTTGTGACAATCTACCGCTATCCGCAGGACTACGACGTGACGATCCAGTCCACCTCGTCGGGTTCGTCGTCGAGCGTGAGCAGCAGCACGACAGGCGGTTCGGACGGTAAGATCCTCCCGATGGTCGAACCGCAGAACTTCGAACAGCAGGAAGTCGGCGTCATCTTGACGGTCACGCCGGAACTTTCGCCGGAAGGATTTATCAACCTCGCGCTTCTGCCGAAGGTGGTGTCCGAGCCGACGTGGAAGGACTACGGTATGCGTGTGCCGATGTCCTCCGTCATGTCGTCGACTGCGCAGACGCTGGCGATGGCATCGGGCAACGATGATATGCAGTGGTTCAACGTCCCGATGGAACAGCCCTTCTTCAAGGAGCGTTCGATCGATACGCACGTCACGCTCTACAACGGTTCCACGATTGTCATGGGCGGCCTCATCACGGAAGAGCGCAAGTCGATGGAAGACAAGATTCCGTTCCTTGGCGACATCCCGTTCGTCGGGCGCTTCTTCCGCAGCCGCAGCGAGTGGTCCAACAAGCGCAATCTGCTCCTCTTCGTGACGGCGCGTCTCGTCGATCCGAACGGTCGCCAGATCGTGTCGAACGTGAGCACGGACACGGGCGACAAGAAGGAAGCCGGCGTGACGCCCGCGCCGACGACGGCCAATTGATGCAGTCGTCGCGCATAGCCCTGACAGGCGGTATCGCCTGTGGGAAAAGTCTGTTTGCCAAGTTCCTCCGGGAACTTGGCATTCAGTTTCTAGACGCGGACGATGTGGTACATGAATTGGAGGCCGTGGGCGGCGCGGCGGTCGAACCAATCGTAGAACGCTTCGGCGCGGGCGTTCGCACGGCGGACGGCGGGATCGACCGCACGGCGCTGGCGGCCGTCGCGTTCGGGGATGTGGCGGCGCGGCGGGATTTGGAGGCGATTCTCCATCCGCGTGTCCGTGCCCGTCTGCTGGATTTCGTCGATGGCCGCGACGGAACGGCCGCCGACGTGTCCGCCCCGATGCGTGTAGCCGTGATTCCACTCCTTTTTGAATCGCATTTCGACGGCGATTATGATATAATACTGTGCATTGCCTCCCCCGTTGAACTCCAGTTGTCGCGCATGGAATTTACGCGCGGCTATACGCGGGCACAGGCCGAGGCACGTTTGGCGGCGCAGATGCCCGCCGCTGAGAAAGCGGCGCGCGCGGATTGGGTTGTGGTGAATGACGGAACTCCCGAACAATTGAAGACTGCGGCCGAACGTACCGTCGAATGGTTGAATGAGAGACTGAAAGATGAGCACAGAAGAAGAAGTGAAGACGGCGGCCGAGACCGCCCCTGCCGAAAATATGACGCCGGCTCCCGCGGCTCCCCGCCGTCGGGGTCGTCCGCCCAAGAAAAAACCTGTTGTTGAACCGGCGGCTGAAGCCGCCCCTGCTCCTCTCACGGAAACGCCCGCGTCGCCGGTTGCGGCGGCTGTCCCCGTTGCGTCCGTTGCAACGGACGCAGCCGAACAACCGGCCGTCGCTCCCGCCCCTACGGCGAAACCTGCGGCCGCCGCGCCGGCGATGTCCAAGCGGCAATTGCGGCGTCAGCAGTGGCTGGCGGCGCGTAATGCGCGGATGGGTGTGCCGCCTGGTGGCCACCACGGATCGTCGCCGGCCGGGAATCGCCGCCCGAACGAAGTGGCGGCGCCTGTCGCCGCGCCCGCGCCGGTGTTCCAGCGCAATCCGGCGCTCCCCGAATACAAGTTGGTCGACATCCACAGCTGGGACAACGGCAAGATCGTGTCCAAGATGATGCCGGACGCGAACGCCGAGGATCTGGGCGCGATGAAGCGGCACGAGATCATCTTCGCCGCCATTCGCGCCTATCTTGCGCGGGGTGGCGCGGTGCTTGCAAGCGGCTGCCTCGAAGTCGTCAAGGAGGGCTACGGCTTTCTGCGTTCCGCGAAGACGAACTTCCTGGCCTGCCCCGAGGACGTCTTCATTCCGCAGCAGCAGATTCGCCGTCACGCGCTGCGGACGGGCGACATCATTGAGGGGCCGATTCGCGACCCGCGGGATCGTGACCGGTTCTTTGCGCTCGGCAACGTGCAGACCGTGAACGGCAAGACGCCCAGCGAGGCGGCGCGTATCGTCCACTTCGAGAACCTGACGCCCACGTTCCCCAATCGTCGTATTGTGCTGGAGTCGTCGCCGACGGATTATTCGATGCGCGTGGTGGATCTCTTCGCGCCGGTCGGGTTCGGCCAGCGCGGCATCATCGTGGCGCCGCCGCGCGTGGGCAAGACTGTGCTGTTGCAGAAGATGGCGAACGCGATTACGCGCAACCATCCCGAGGCGATTCTGATCGTGCTGCTCATCGACGAGCGGCCGGAGGAAGTGACGGACATGCAACGCAACACGAAGGCGATGGTGTTGTCCTCCACGTTCGACGAAGAGCCGCAGCACCACGTGAACGTGGCCGAGATGGTGATTGAAATGTCCCGTCGCCAGGCGGAGAACGGGAAGGACGTGGTGATCCTGCTCGATTCCATCACGCGCCTTGCGCGCGCCTACAACACCGTCCAGCCGCACTCCGGCAAGATTCTCACGGGCGGCGTGGACGCATTGGCGCTCCACCGGCCGAAGCGTTTCTTCGGCGCGGCGCGGAACATCGAGAACGGCGGTTCGCTGACGATTATCGCCACGGCGTTGATTGACACGGGTTCGCGCATGGACGAAGTGATTTTCGAGGAGTTCAAAGGCACAGGCAACATGGAGTTGGCACTGGATCGCGGCCTTGCGGACAAGCGCGTCTTCCCCGCGATTGACATTCTGCGCTCCGGTACGCGCAAGGAGGATTTGCTGCTCGCGCCGCTGGAGTTGGAGAAAACGTGGGCGTTGCGCCGCGTGCTGACGGACTGCGGTCCGGAACGCGCGATGCAGAGCGTGTTGGCCGCGATGAAGAAGTATCGGTCGAATCCCGAACTCCTGCTCTCCCTCGACCTCAACCATATGTGAGGATTCGCGTCTGACGCTTTGATCTGACACGAGGGCGCATCTGCGCGACTTGTCTTTGATCGGAAAGCGTGTATAATATTCGCCCGTTATAAGGAGTTATCGAACCCATGGAAAAAACGAATCATCTGTTCAAGGCCGAAATCAAGGAAATGCTCGACCTGGTGGTCAATTCCCTCTACTCCAAGAAGGAAATCTTTCTGCGCGAGCTGATCTCCAACGCCTCGGACGCCATCGACCGTGCCAAATATCTGGGGCTGACGCAGCCCGAACTCGTGTCCGACAATCCTGCGTGGAAGATTTCAATCGTGTGCGACAAGGACGCGAAGACGCTCATGGTTTCGGACAACGGCGCCGGCATGAACGCCGAAGACCTGGAGAAGAACCTCGGCGTTATCGCGAGTTCCGGTACGAAGGCGTTTCGTGAAGCGCTCAAGCAGAAGGGCGGCGCGAACCTCCCCGAGCTTATCGGCCAGTTCGGCGTCGGTTTCTATGCCGCGTTCATGGTGGCGGACAAGGTGCGCGTCGTTTCCCGCAAGCGGGGTGAAACGGCCGCCTACACGTGGGAGAGCGACGGTACGGGTTCCTATTCGATTGAGGACGGCGTCCGCGAAGAATGTGGTACGAGCATCACGCTCCACCTGCGTGAAGACCAAGAGGAGTATCTGGACGAGTGGCGCATCCGCAGCCTCGTGAAGAGCTATTCCGACTTCATCGCCTATCCGATCGTCTTCACGGGATTGCCGCCGAAGAAGGACGACAAAGGCAATGAAATCGCGCCGGACGACAAACCGCTCAACACAATGGTCGCCCTCTGGAAGCGGAACAAGAAGGACGTCAAGCCGGAAGAGTACACGGAGTTCTACAAGCACCTCACGCACGACTACGTTGAACCGCTGGAGACGATCCATTTTTCGGGCGAGGGTCAGGTCGAGTTCAAGGCGCTCCTCTTCCTGCCGAAACAGGCGGGCATGGACGTCTACATGCCGAACACGAAGCGCGGGCTTTCGCTCTACGTGCGCAACGTCTTCATCGGCGACGATTTTGAAATGCTGTTGCCGGAGTACCTGCGGTTCGTCAAGGGCGTGGTGGATTCGGCCGATCTGCCGTTGAACGTCAGCCGCGAGATGCTTCAGGACGATGCCATCATTCGCAAAATCAAACAGGCCGTCACCTCGAAGATTCTCACGACGTTGCAGGAAATGAAGGACAAGAAGGCCGATGATTACAAGACCTTCTATGCGACGTTCGGGCGCGTCCTGAAAGAGGGCGTTCGCGTGGACTACGCGAATGCGGACCGCATTAAGAAATTGCTGATGTACCCGACCGCCAAGACGGAGGACGGCCGGCAGATTTCGCTGGACGACTACGTGAAGGCGATGCCGAAAGAGCAGAAGGACATCTACTACCTGACGGCCGAGCGTCTGGAAGAGGCGCGTCACTCGCCGCAGATCGAGCAGGCGCTCAAGCACGGGTGTGACGTTCTCTTCTTCGTCGATCCTGTCGACGAATGGCTGCTCGACGACTTCCGCGAATACGAGGGTCGGAAACTTGTGGACGTCGCGAAAGGCAGCGTCCAGTTCGGTAGCGAGGAAGAGCAGAAGACCGAGAAGGAGGCCAATGAAAAGGCCGCCGCCGACTTGAAGCCGTTCCTTGATTCCGTGAAGGAGCAGTTGAAGGACGATGTGTCCGACGTGCGCGTCTCGACGCGCCTTGCGGATTCGCCCTGCTGCCTCGTGGCGGACGAACACGCGCTTTCCGCGTCGATGGAGCGCATGATGCGCGCGATGAACCAGCCCGTGCCGAAGCAGAAGCGGACGTTGGAAATCAATGCGACGCATCCGCTTGTGGCGAAGATGAAGAATCTTGCGGGCGACGATTTGAAGGACGCCGTGGAGTTGCTCTACGATCAGGCGCTGATCGCCGAAGGTTCGGCAATTCCCGATCCGGGGCGTTTCGCGAAACTCCTCACCGCGCTGATGCTCAAGTAGACTATGACGAAGGGCAGCGTCCTGGTCACGGGCGGCGCGAAGCGGATTGGCCGTGCGATCTGCGACGCGCTGGCGGCGCGCGGGTGGCGGGTGCTCGTCCATTCGCGCACGTCGGCGGGGGGGCTTGGCGTAGACTTCGCCGACCCCGCCGCGCCAGAGCGCCTGTTCGCCGCCGCGTGTGCCCAAGTGCCGGATCTCGTCGCGATCGTCAACAACGCCGCCGTGTTTGCCACGGCGGCCGTATTGTCTGAGGCGGATGCATCGCGGATGCGGCAAATCAACGTCAGCGCGCCATGTGAACTCACGGCGCGGCTCGGTGCGCATCTGCGGGCGGTGAACGGACGCGGGGCCGTCGTCAATCTGTTGGACGACCGGATCTTTCGTGCAATGACGGAGGCGACGCCCTATGTCGAGACGAAACGAAGTTTGTGGGACGCCACACGGGCGGCCGCCGTGCGTGAGGCGCCTGTGTTGCGTGTCAACGCCGTGGCGCCGGGTCCGGTGTTGTTGCCGGCGGATGGCGCGGCGCATGAGAAGGGCGGGCCGGTGCTGTTGGACCGGCGTCCCACGCCAGAGGACGTGGCGGCTGCCGTGGCATTTCTGCTCGAAGCGCCATCGGTGACGGGGCAGGTGCTTGCGGTGGATGCCGGGCAGAGTTTGTTGTAGCGGAAAACAAAGAGAAGAGGCAGGACGTGATTGTTCATCTGCGAGGCGAATTGGTCGAGAAGGACATCGGCCGCGTGGTCGTCGATTGTGGCGGCGTGGGCTATGGCGTCCAGATTCCGCTGTCGACGTTCGACCGCTTGTCGGCCGTTGGCACGCAGGTCAAGCTTTTCACCCACCATGTCGTACGGGAGGACGATCAGATTCTTTTCGGTTTTGCGACGGCGGGCGAGCGCGATGCGTTCGAGTTGGTGACGACGGTGTCGGGTGTCGGTCCCAAACTTGCGTTGGCCGTGTTGTCGGGTCTGACGGTCGGCGATTTGCAGTTGGCCATCTCGCAAGGAGATGCCAAGCGGCTGGCGGCGGTGAAGGGGATTGGGAAGAAGACCGCCGAGCGCATCGTGGTGGAGTTGCGCGACAAGATCAATCCCATCGAGGCGCTTGCGAACGCCACGGCCACCACATCTCGGGAACAGTCAAACGTGTTGCGCGACGCGATGCTCGCGTTGTCGGCGTTGGGGTTTGGCGACGAGGTGGCGCGGGCGAAGGTGCAGGCCGTTCTCGAAGCGAATCCGAAGGTTGCGGACACGGAGACGGTTGTCAAATTGGCGCTCAAAGGATCGTGATCGATGGAAGAGGAAGACGGCGAGATCATCCGTTTGACCGTGCCGGACGCGGGCGTCGAGCGTCTGGACGTTTGGCTGGCCGCGTCGTGTGCGGGCTTTTCGCGCGCACGGATTCAGGGCCTGATGAAAATCGGGCGTGTGCGCGTGGACGGGGTGGCCGTGTTGCGCGGCTCGCAGAAGACGCCGCCCGGTGCGGCCGTCGAAATCTCCGTACCGCCGCCCGTGCCGGCCGATCCGGAACCAGAGGACATGCCGCTCGACATCCTCTACGAAGATGCGGACATTCTCGTTTTGAACAAGCCGGCGGGACTTGTCGTCCATCCGGCGCCGGGCCATTTGACGGGGACGCTCGTGAACGCGCTGCTTCACCATTGTCCCGATCTCAAGGGCATTGGCGGCGTGGTGCGGCCGGGTATCGTCCATCGGCTTGATCAGGACACATCTGGCGTGATGGTCGTGGCGAAGACGGAGGCGGCGTTGCAGACGCTCGCGAAGGAGTTTGCGTCCCACACGAATTTGCGCAAGGTCTATCGGACGGTCGTTCATGGTTGGCCGTCGCCGCCGCAGGGGCGGATCGAGACGTGCATCGGGCGGTGTCCGTGGGATCGCAAGAAGATGGCCGTGGTGGAGCGTGGCGGGAAGGTTGCGATTACGAACTACCGGGTCTTGAAGACGGTGAAAGGCGAGACGGCGCGGGCGCTTGTCGAGTGTGAAATCGAGACGGGGCGGACGCATCAGATCCGTGTCCACATGGCGTCTGTGCTGGGTTGTCCGGTCGTCGGCGACGCGCTCTACGGTCGGGCTGGATGGGATCGGCAGCTCAATCCGCCGCCGTCGCGTCAGCTGCTTCATGCATGGCAGTTGGCGTTGAAACATCCCGTGACCCGCCAACCGCTCGTTTTCGAGGCGCCGCTCCCGCCCGAATTCATTCTTGGAGATTGATGGGGTACACTGGCGTTTGAGATTTGGTATACTCTCGGCATGGATTTTCTCTCTGCGTTGATTCGATTGGGAACGGCGGTCATTCCCGTGAAAAGCGTCCGCAAACGTTTGCGGCGGCGTGGGCTTGACTGGATTCGGCGTGCCGAAATCGCGAAGGTTGTGCCCGTCGTACGTGTACGTTACGCACGTCATCTTGTCGCGTGTCGTGCAAAACGCGCACGGGGGGAGCGTCTGCGTGTTTGTTTTCTTGTTTGCGATGCGGCGATGTTTTCGGCCGAGCCGATCTACCAGGCCCTGTTGGGAGATGCGCGTTTCGAGCCGTTCATCGCGGTCGTCCCGCGCGTGTCCAGAGGCGAGGCGTTTCTGCGCGAGACGTTGCAGAAGACGTTGGACACGTTGCGTTCGCGCTATGGCGAATCGGTCGTTTCACTGTATGATGTGGATACGCGAACCTGTTCGTCGCTGGAGAATCGTGCGGACATCGTGTTTACGTCGATTGTTTACGACGGGCAGACCCTGGCCTGTTACACGGCCGAACCGTTGAGCCGGTTTGCGCTCGTTGTCTGCATCCCCTACGGTTATAGTGGACCGCTTGCCGCCGATACGCGGCGGCAGGTGTTTCTGCCACAGCTGGCGTTCTTCTGGAAGCATTTCGTGGCCACGCCGTTTACGGCGGAGGCCTGGTGTCGAGCCAATCCGATGCTGGCGTACAATGTCGTTTCGGGTGGTTATCCCAAGATGGATCGTCTCGCGTCTGTTCCGATTGTTGCCAATCGGCCGAAAACGATTTTGGTTTGTCCACATCATTCGTTGGATCACGATGGCGCGGGGGTGGCGTTGTCGAATTTCCTTCGATATGCGGAATTCTTTCAGACATTGCCGAACTTGTTTCCCGACGTTCGTTTCGTCTTTCGTCCGCATCCGCTTTTGATCCCGCGTCTTCGGGAAAAGCGGTGGTGGGGGGAGGAGAAGACGGCGGAGTACGTGAATCGCATGAAGTCCCATGCGAACGTGGAATATCAGGACGGCGGAGACTATTTCGCGTCGTTCGTCAACTCGGACGCGCTCATCCATGATTGCGGGTCGTTCTTTGGTGAATGGTTCTACACGGGGAAGCCGCAGTGTTACCTGTTGGCGAACAAGGACGTAGTCGACCGCGAGTTCACGTCGTTTGGAAAACGGTTACATGACTTTGTCTATCCGGCATTTACGGAGGATGACATTGTTGCGTTTATTCGGGAAGTCGTTTTGGACGGGCAGGATGTCAAAAAAGACGCCCGCACGGCGTTTGCTGCCCGCGAAGTCTGCCTCTTTCACCCTCATGCCGCACAACGGATTGTCGAAAAGTTAACCGAAGTGCTATAAGACGCAGAGACATTTTTTTTGAGGGGGGCAAATAGAATTTCCAATGCGAATGATTTTTGTTCTTTCACCAGAATAGGT
>CAZTHR010000078.1:0-9487 GCA_964613265.1 uncultured Lentisphaeraceae bacterium
CGTTCGCACGTCAACTGCGGGCCGGCCACGACGCCCGGCGCCAAATCCCGAAGAACGGTCTTGCCGTTCATCACAAGTTCGGCGAGCGTGCCGGACGTGCGACAGAAAACGGCCTTCGTGCCACCGCCCGTCACCGTGACGGTCTTGTCGTCCTGCGCCACCGTCGGCTTCGCACCCGCAATCGCCGGCTCGTCGGCCTTCGATCCACGCACGAACTGCTGGTCGCGGGCGACGACGTAGCCCTTCTTCGCCCAGAGCGTGTCCGCCTTGAGCGCGAACGCGAAGTTGACGAAGTACTCCTTGTTGGGCTTGAACGCATCGGCGGGCAGATCGAGCTTGAACGTCCCACGGCTGAGCGGCGCGACGGCGGGAACGTCCAGACGGCCCGACGCGACGGGACGCCCGTCCTCCAGCAGTTCCCACGTGGCGTCGAACGCATCCGACGACGTGAAGCCGAAGCGGTTCCAGAGCGTGGCCGTCCCCATCTGCGGATTGAACTTCTCGATGACGAGGTTACGGTAGACGTGGCCCACCTCGACGAGCTTCGCCGTCACGTTGCGGAACGGATCCACGACGCCGTTCACGCAGAACGGGCCGTCGTTCGGCTGCTCGTCGTTGTCGCCGCCGTAGGCCAGGAACCGCTCGCGCTTGCCCGTCTTGGGGCAGACGCGATCCGTGTACTTCCACATGGCCTGGTCGACCCAGTCCCAGATGCAGCCACCCATGAGCGCGGGATAGGCGTAGATGGCGTCCCAGTATTCCTGGAAGTTGCCGATCGCGTTGCCCATCGCGTGCGCGTACTCGCAGAGGAAGAGCGGTTTGCCGGCGGTGTGGCCGTTGATGGCGAAGCCCTCGCCGCCGCTCTCGCCCTTCAGTTCGCCGTCCTTCACGTTGCCGAGCTTGCCGCGCTTCTCGACCCACTCCACAGTGGGGTACATCACGGAATCCACGTCCGCGTCCGCGTTGCCGCGCTCCCAGTGGACGATGCGCGTCGCGTCCATTTCGTGAATCTTCTTGATCGCGTTGCGGAAGCCGTCGCCGTGTCCCGTCTCGTTGCCCAGCGACCACATGAAGATGGAGGCGTGGTTCTTGTAGTTCTCGACGTGGCGCACGTTGCGCTCCATGATCGTCTCGAACCACTCCTTGTGGAGGCCGAGACCTTCCTTCCCGTACCCCGGCTCGTGGCCCTCGACGTTCGCCTCGGCCACCACGTAGACGCCGTAGCGGTCGCACAGGTCGTACCACGTGTGATGATCCGGATAGTGGCTCGTGCGAACCGTGTCGATGTTGAAGCGCTTGAAGAGCAGAACGTCCTTCATCATGTCGTCAAGCGTGACCGTCCGGCCGTTGTCGATGTTGCATTCGTGGCGGTTGACACCCTTGAACTTGATCGGCTGACCGTTGAAGTAGACGGCGTTGCCCGTGCGCACGACGTGCTTGAAGCCAACGCGGCAGGCGCGAATGTCAGTCCCCGCCGTCATCACGAGCGTGTAGAGGTACGGATCTTCGGCGCTCCACGTACGCGCACCCTTCACGGCGAGCGTCCCGTCCTTGACCGTGCCGACGGGCTTGAACTGCGCGTCGTAGAGGGTCGCGGACACGGCGGCGTCGCCACCGACAACCTTCGTCTTCAGGTTGAGCGTCCAGTCCGTGAACGTCGCGTCCGGCGTCGTCGTGACGAAGAAGTCGTCCAAACGCACCTTCGGCGCGGCGAAGAGCGTGACGTCGCGGTAGATGCCCGAATAGCGGAACATGTCCTGGTCTTCCAGATACGAGCCGTCGCACCAGCGGTAGACCTCGACGGACAACTGGTTGTCGCCCGCCTTGAGGAACTTCGTGACGTTGAATTCGCTCGGCAGCTTGGAATCTTCCGCGTAGCCGACCTTCTGCCCGTTGATCCACACGTAGTAGGCGCTGTACACGCCGTCGAAGCGCAGGAAGATTTCGCGCCCCGCCCACGCCGCCGGCACGGTGAACGTGCGACGGTAGGAGGAGACGGGATTGTAGTCGTCCTTGCCCGTGTCGCGGTCGAGGATGCGCGGCCACTTGTTCGCGTGCGGGTAGCGCACGTTCGTGTAGCCGGGCGAACCGAAGCCGCGCAGTTCCACGCAGCTCGGCACGTCGATCGTGAACCACTGCGAATCGTCGTAGTCGACTTTCCAGAAATCGAGCGGACGCAGCTTGGGATCGCCGCACCAGCTGATTTTCCACAGGCCGTTCAACGACATCTTGAACGGCGTCGCCGGCTCAAGGTCGTCCGTCAGCGCGGCCTTCGCGTCCGCCAGCGGCATGGAATACGCGCGGGCCGGTTCGCGGTTGATCGCGTTGACGGCGGTGTTTTCCCAGTCGGGGGCCGCGAGGGCGCACGTGACGCCCAGCATGGCCGCAGAGAGGCACAACGGTTTCATGTCCATGTGTTCAAAATCCTTTCATGTTCGCAGATTCAGCCGAAGAGACGGGAGAAGAAGCCGCCCGCCGCCGTGGATTCGTAGCCGATGAAGGGCTTGCCGCCCACCATCACCTGACGCTTTTCGGGGCAGAACGTGGCCTTCATGCCCGTGCGGGCGGCCGCGTTCGACATGATCAGCGCGATCGCGTGGGAATAGCCCGCCTCGATCGGCGCGTTCGGGTTCTTGCGCGCGCGGACGCACTCCATCCAGTTGCGCATGTGGGCGTTCGTCAGTTTGTCCGCGCCCGTGTTCGCGCTCGTGATGACCTTCTCCTCCGGCGCGGGGAGCGGCTTCTCCGCGTACTTCACGCCCTCGACGCCCTCGTTCGTGACCATGCCCTTGCCCATGTCCACGCAGCCGTTCGGCCCGAAATACTTTTCGACCGGGCCTTCGCCGTTCAGACGCGACCCGCCGCCCGCGTTGTGCTGGTGGCTCTGGAACACGCACTGGAAGCCCTTGCCCTTCACGCCGCTTTCACCGTATTCGAGAATCGTCGTGAACGTGTCGAAGCTCTGACGACCGTCAACCCACTGGTAGAGTCCGCCGGACGAAACGGCGCTCTTCGGATACGGAAAGTCCATGAACCACGCCACCGTATCGATCTGGTGGCACATCCACTGGCCGGGCGTTCCCGACGAGAACGGCCAGAAGAGGCGGAACTCCAGGTACTTGCGCGGATCGAACGCATACGCCTTGGGATCGCGGTCGAGCAACCAGAGATTCCAGTCGACGTCCTCCTGCTTGAGCGACTTGATCAGCTCGTCGGGCCGGCGCCAGCGCCGGGGCTGGTTCACGTTCCAGCGCAAGTCCACGTAGGACACGTCGCCAAACTTGCCGGAGTTGATGAACTCCTTGGCCGCCTTGTACTTGAGACCACTGCGGCGCTGCGAACCGATCTGCAGCACGGAACCCGGCGCGAAACCGGCGCTGCGCTTCGCGTTCACCGCGTCGAGCAGCATGTTGGCGGAATACATGTCCTCCGCCAGGGGCTTCTCGCAATAGGCGTCGCGCCCGGCGTTGACGGCATGGGCGGCGTGCTGGGCGTGCTGGAAGTCGGCCGTCGAGATGATCACGGCGTCCACGTCCTTCGCCTTCTCGTAGAGCTCAACGTCGCTCGCGTACGTGGCGACGGCATGGCCGATTTTCTTCTCGATCCCCGGCTTCGCCTGCTCGAAGAGCCGCTTCTTCCAAAGGTCGGCCACGGCCACCAGGTCGAAATTGAGATCCTTGGCGTGGTTCATGAAACTCGGCAGCAGCGAACCCCGGAAACGGTCGGAATAGCCCACACACGCCACGCGCACGGTCTCGTTCGCGCGGTAGTAGGCGCCCGCGGCCTGTGCCGGCGCCTGCTGCGCCTTGAGCATATTCGGCAGTGCCGCCGCCGCCGCGCCCGCGACGCCCAGTTTCACAAAACTGCGCCGCCTCAATTCGGTGTCTTTCATCGATTGCCCCTTTCAGTTTTTACTGGTGAAATGTCGTTTGCCAAAAATCGGTGCGGAATTATTTTTTCGCGTCGTCGGCGTTCTTCTCGTTCCGCTTGGCGGGATCGACGTTCATCGCCTTGAGAATTTCGTCCGTCACGTCCAGTTTGGGACTCGCGAAGGCGAGCATCGTGGAATCGGCGATGATGTCGTACTTGTTGGCCTTGGCGAACGCATTGATCTTGGAACGAATGTCCTCCGTCTCAAGCTTCAAGAGCCGCGTTTCGAGATCCGTCAAGTCGTTGTTGAACCGCTGGGCCGCCATGCGGAAATCCTGCTGGGCCTGCATCCCCTTCTTCTGCGCATCGTCAAACTTCTTCTGCGCATCGGCCTTCGCGGAGGCGGAGAGCATCGGGTTCTGCATGTCCTCGTAGATCTTCTTCATGTCGGCCGAAATCTGCTTCAACTCGTCCTGGCGTTTCTGCAGTTTCTCCTTGTACTCCGCGTCCGTCGTCTTCACGAGCGTGCGGTTGGCCTCGTGGTTGGGGTGCAGACGCACCAGATCCACCATGTTCACCGTGGCGATTTTCAACTCCGCCGACGCGGCCATCGCCGCCGCCAGCGCCAAACACACCATGACTTTCTTCATTGTCGTTTCCTCTTTAAAGGTCTTAGAAATCATATCCGATCGAGAAGGAGAACACCTTCTCGTCCACGTCTTCGTCCGGATCGACGATCGGCGTCGCGAAGTCGAGGCGGATGGGGAACTGTTCGAGGTCGAGACGGACGCCCACGCCCACCGACCAGCAGAACCAGTCGTCGCTGAAATCGAACTCGTCCTCGCCCACGCTGCCGAGATCGGAGAAGACCGCCAGGCGCAGCACCTTCACGACGGGCACGGAATACTCCATGTTCATGCACCAGGACGTCTGCCCGCCCCACGGTACGTACTTGCCCTTCTTGTTCTCGTGCGCGTAGATGCGCGGCGCGATTTCACGGAAGTCCACGCCGCGAATGGAACGCGAACCACCGAGGAAGAGACGGTCGTAGATCGGCAGCTCGCCGCTGAATTCATCGACCGTCTCGGCGCGAAGGCCGATCTGGAACACGTGGCCGTACTTGCGCCAGACGGTGAAGTACTGGCGGAAGTTGAAGCCCGCGCGCCAGTACTCGTTGTCGCCGCCCACGATGTCGCCGTAGATGTTGACCTTGTGCCCCCGCGTCGGGAAGATGAATTTGTCCCGCGTGTCGTCCGCCCAGAACACACGCAACGGGATTTCCCAGCTGTCGCCATACTTGTCCTCTTCCTCTTTCAGGAGTTGGTAGCGATCCTGCCGACGGTCGTCCCAGAAATAGCCGTGATCCACGTCGTCGAACTCGATGTACTCGGCGGACAACGTGGCGCCCAAACGTCCACACGCCTCCCACGTGGGCCAGAACTTGACGGGATAGGACAACGTGACGGACGCGCCGCTGCGGATGATGTCGTAGTCGTCGAACCACCGCTGACGGCGATAGGCGTCCACCGTGAGTTCGAGCTGGCGGTCGAGGAACCACGGCTCGGTGACGGACGCCTCGTACGTCTGGACGCGCGGGCCGGCCTGCACGGTGATACGCCCCTTCTGTCCCGCACCACGGAAGCGCCACGGACTGAAAAGGTCGAAGTTGGATTCAGACAATTCAACCTGCCCGAAGACGGAACTTTCCGTGCCCGCGCCAATGCCGACCAGGAAGTTGCCCGTGTTCTTCTCGGCCAGTTCGTAGACGAGATCGCGCTCTTCCGGCCGGCCGTCGCGAGCCTCGCCGCCCTCGACCGTCTCAAGATAGTAGCGCACACGCTCGAAGTAGCGCAAGTTCTCCAAACGACGCTTGGAACGCTCCGCCCTGTCCGCCAACATCGGATCGCCCGGCGACAACGCGATTTCACGACGAATGACCTTGTCCTTCGTGTAGTCGTTGCCTCGGATGACGACGTTGCGGATGACGACGGGCACGCCTTCCTCGACGACGAACTCGATGTCGAGCGTGTTGGTGTCGTCCCCGCGCGGAATCCGGCGAACCGTCACGCGCGTATCGGTCAACGCCTTCACGCCAGACCCGCAATAGACCTCGATGTCGTGCGCGGCGTCGTCCAGCGCCAGCTGCCCGGCGGAATCGCCCGTCTGCAACCCCTTCACGGCGTTCAGAACGGACTCGGCGGGATACTGCTTCACGCCCGTGACGGTCATCGTGCCGACTTTGTACTGCGGCCCTTCCTTCACCTGGAAGACGCGATCCGTCCGCCCGTCGGACCGCACTTCGGCCTCCGGCAACGACACCTCCACGTCGAGATAGCCATGGTTGCGGTAGAACTCCTCAACCTTGTCCCGCGCCTCCGCGAACGCGAGTTCCGTCGCCGGCACGTCCGAGAACCACCCCAGGGGATTCCACCACGGATACTGGTTGAACGTCGCGCGCAGCTCCTTCCCCGAAAACGCCTCGTTCCCGTCGAACGCGAATTTGTGGATCTTGACACGCGGCCCCTCGTCGATCACCATCGTCACCGTCACGGAACCAGGCGAACCGGGAATCGGCTCGACGACCGGCGTCACCGTGGCCTGCGCAAAGAACTTCTTGCGGTACTCGTCGCGAATCTTCGCCGCCGCCGCCGCGAAGTCGGCCTCGCCGTAGGCGTAGCCGTCCTTCAGTTCGGACAACTTGGCGATCTTGCTTTCGCCCCAGTAGTCGCATCCCTTGACCACCATCGGCCCGACGAAGCGAACTTTGCGGACGACGATGTAGACGACGTCGACCCCCTTCTCGCCCTGCGTGGCCCGCACGGAAATGTCCTCGAACTCGTTCGTGTCGCGCAACGCCTGGACGTCGCGCGCGCACTGGGCGGCGTCGTATTCGTCCCCCACCTTCACCTGGCAACGCGCGATGACGTCGCCGACATTGTCGTCCGTCCCGTCCGCCAGCTTCACCGCGACGGATGCGACTTTCGCCGCGTGCACCGCCGCCGCCCCCATAAACACAAGGGCCGTCGTCAAAAGAAGTCTCTTCATTGTGCGTCTTTCACTTTCAATCGTCGAACTTGACTGGCTGGATGTGCCAGATGTCACGTGCGTACTCCATCACGGCGCGGTCGGACGAGAACCGTCCCGAACGCGCGATGTTGACGAGCGACATGCGCCCCCACCGGGCGGGATCGCGGTACGTGGCGTCCACGCGATCCTGCGCGTCGCAGTAGCTGCGCAGATCGGCCAGCAGCATGTAGAAGTCGTTGTAGTCCAGCAGCGAACGGATGATGGGGTCGAACAAACCAGGCGTCAGCAACGAGAACACGTTGCGGCGGATCATGTCGATCGCCTGGCGGATCTCCGGATCGCGCCGGTAGTAGTCCCGCGAATTGTAGACGGGCCGCAGCTGCGCCACGTCCTCCGTACGAAGACCGAAGAGGAACATGTTGTCGTCCCCGACTTCCTGGTTGATCTCCACGTTCGCGCCGTCGAACGTGCCAAGCGTCAACGCGCCGTTCATCATGAACTTCATGTTGCCCGTGCCCGACGCCTCCGTGCCGGCCAGCGAAATCTGTTCGCTCACCTCCGCCGCCGGGATGATCTTCTCCGCCAACGACACGCGGTAGTCCGGCAAAAACGCCACGGACAACTTGCCCCGCGTACGCGGGTTCGCGTTCACCACGCTGGCAATGCCGTGGATGAGGCGAATGATGAGTTTCGCCATGTGGTAGCCCGGCGCCGCCTTCGCCGCGAAGATGAACGCGCGCGGCACGGGGTCGTAGGACGGATCCGCCAACAGACGGTTGTAGAAGATGACGATGTAGAGGGCCAGCAGGAGCTGCCGCTTGTACTCGTGCAGACGCTTCACCTGCACGTCGAAAATGGCGTCGGGATCGAGCGAGATGCCGAGGTTCGTGTGCACCCAGTTCGAGAGCAGACGCTTGTTCGACCGCTTGATCTTCTTCAGCGCGTTGAGGAAATCGGAATTGTCGGCGTAGCGTTCGAGTTGCTTCAACTCGTCGAGCTGCGTGACCCACGTCGGGCCGATCTTGTCCGTGATCAACTGGGCCAGCGGCGGATTCGCCTTCAACAGCCAGCGGCGCGGCGTGATGCCGTTCGTCACGTTGTGGAAGTGGTCGGGCATCAGGTCGTAGAAATCCTTGAAGAGCGAATGCTTGAGGATTTCCGAATGGAGCTGCGCCACGCCGTTGACGCTCGACGAGCCGACGATGGCAAGGTTGGCCATGCGCACGTAGCGCTCGCCGTGCTCGTCGATGAGGGACATCCGCGCCAGCCGGTCTTGATCGCCGGGGTACATCGCGGAAATCCGCCGCAGGAAACGGCCGTTGATTTCGTAGATGATTTGCAGATGGCGCGGCAGCAGACGCTGCATCATCGGCAGCGACCAGCGTTCCAGCGCTTCGGGCAGGATCGTGTGGTTCGTGTAGCCCGTCGCGCGCGTCGTGATGTCCCACGCCGTGTCCCAATCCAACCCCTCCTGATCCATCAGGACGCGCATCAACTCGGGAATCACGAGCGCAGGATGCGTTTCGTTCAAGTGGATGAACGCCTTGTCGGGCAGGAGACGCCAGTCGTCGTTGTCCTCGCGGAAACGACGCAGAATGTCCGCCAGCGAACAGCAGACGAAGAAGTACTGCTGACGGAGGCGCAGTTCCTTGCCGGCCATCGTGTTGTCGTTCGGATAGAGCACTTTCGTGAGGTTCTCGGCCAGCACTTTCGTCTCGACCGCCTCCACGTAGGAGCCCTTGTTGAAGTCGTCCAGATCGAACTCGTCCGTCGCCTTCGCGCTCCACAGGCGCAGCGTGTTCACGGCGTGGGTGTAGCCGACAACCGGCAGATCGTAGGGAATGCCCTGCACCGTCTCCGCGCCCACCCAGCGCCACGTCGTGCGGCCGTGCTCGACGACGCAGTCCACATGGCCGCCGAACTGCACGAGCTGCGCGTATTCGGGCCGCGCGATTTCCCATGGATAGCCGTTCTTGAGCCAGTGATCCGGTTCCTCCACCTGCTGCCCGTCCACGATGCGCTGACGGAAGATGCCGTAGTCGTAGCGGAGACCGTAACCCGTGCCTGCAAGGTCGAGCGTGGACATCGAATCGAGGAAGCATGCGGCCAAACGCCCCAGCCCGCCGTTGCCCAACCCTGCGTCCGCCTCGAAATCGCGCAGGGAGTTCCAGTCGATGCCGTACTCCTCCAACGCACGGGCGCTTTCGTTTTCAAGCTTGAGATTGATGACGTTGTTGCCAAGCAGACGCCCCATCAGAAATTCAAGGGAAAGATAGTAGACGCGACGTTCGTTCTGACGGTGGTAGCGGGACTGCGTTTCCATCCAACGCTCGACGATACGGTCGCGAATGGCGTACGCGAACGAAGTGTACTGGTCGCGCGGCGTGGCCTGGCCGTCGTATTTCGCCAACGTGTACCGCAGATGCCAGGCAAAGTCATCCGAAAGACCCTGCACCGTGTTCGCAACCCTGCGATCCCGGGGTTTCTTGTTCATGTGTTTGTATCTTTCATGTTGAAACGAGAATCGAGGGACATTCTACCAAAAAAACGCCCCCTCGTCTGCTCCACATCCACGTCTTCACGCGGAGGG
>CAZTHR010000079.1:0-9405 GCA_964613265.1 uncultured Lentisphaeraceae bacterium
AACTCGCCTGTTCGTTCTGATCCGCCGGGTCTGCGGCGCAGGACGTCAGGCGGCGCAGAGTGCATCACAACAACGACGGACTTTTCAACCGGCGGACGTTCGTGGTATACTTGCGTCCATGAACACGACATCTTTCAAACCGCTTTCCCGTATCTGGTTCAAAACCGTAGCGCTCGCGTCCTGCGTTGCCGCATGGGCGTTGCCCGGCATGGCGGCCGAGACGCACGTGGACGCAGTCGTGTCCAACGTGCTGGCAAACGTGGCCAAGATCAAATCCGTAAACCCGAACGCCGTGCCAATGGCGTTCTGGGACTTCGACGGCACGATCATCAAGGGCGACGTGTCGGAGGGGCTCGTCGAGAACGGCGAACAGAAATTCAAAGGGCTTGTCGAAGAAACTACGCTCGCGGGGCTTTGCTCCGTCTATCGCGGCGCGGACGGCTGGAAGCAGTACCGCGACGTGGACTATCCGCGCATGAACGCGATCGGGCGCTGGCTGGCGTGGCCGTACAACGCGCAGATGTTCGTCGGCCAGCGGGCGGATGCCCTCGATGCATTCTGTTCACGCAAGTTCGCCGACGTTTATCGGACATGGTACTTCGCATCGTCCGTAAAGATTCTGAAAACGCTTGAAGCGGCGGGCGTGGAAAACTACATCGTTTCGGCAAGCCCGGAGATTTTCGTGCGCAACGCCGCCGAAACGCTGGGGCTTTCGCGAACGCGGGCATGTGGCATCCGCGTGGAAATCGACGGCGGCTACATGACCTCGAACGTCATCCATCCCGTGCCGATGGGCGAGGGTAAAGTGGAAAACGTCCGCCGTCTCGTGCTGGCGCGTCCAAACGGCGTGGCCGTGGCGGGTTTCGGCAACAGTTATTCGACAGACGGCAACTTCTTGCGCTACATCGTCACGCAGCATCTCCCCGGCAACGCCCAGGGGTTCGCGCTTATGATCAACGGCGGTACGCCGAAACCGGGTTTCGCGGGGCTCTTCACGTGCGTGACGCAGTCCGAAATCGTCCGCCCCTGACGCCGTTCCGTCACACGCACCAGCGCGAGACGTCTGCAAAATTAACGGCCACCCCGTCAAACGTCCGGCCGGAATAGACAACGAGCGGTTCGCCTACGCGGGGTGCAATCTCTGCAAACGCCCGAAGCCCTTGTCCCATGCGATCAGAATAGGTAGACGAACTCTTGATCTCCCGTGGATGGAGACGTCCGCTTTCTTCGATTAGCAAATCGACTTCAACCGAACCGGATGAATTGCGATAGAACCACAAATCCGGTTCGCATCCCCGGTTCAGACGGTTCTTCACCGCTTCCATGACGATCATGTTTTCAAAGAGGCCCCCCACCAGCGGATGGGTGAACAACTGTGACGCATCGCGAATGCCAATCAGATAGGCCGCCAGACCGACTTCCGTGAAGTAGATCTTCTGCGCTTTCGTTTGCCGCTTTCCGAAATTGTCATAGTAGGGGCGGAGACGGTAGATGATATACGAGGCCTCAAGCACATTGAGCCATTTCGTGACGGTCGGCACGGAAACGCCCACGTCCCGCGCCAGCGACTCCTTGTTCAACAGTTGTCCGACGCGCCCTGCCAGCAGACGAACAAATACCGTAAACGTTCCAAGATCCTGCACATTCAGCATTTGCCGAACATCGCGCTGGACATATGTCTGGAAATAATCACGGTACAGCATCGTCGGCTCGATTCCGTCGTCGTAATGCCGGGGCATGAACCCGCGCCAGAGACAATCGTCGCGTTCTCCAACGTCGATCCCCGCATGTACGAGTTCACTTAAACTCAATGGCATCAATTCGCAGACACCCGTTCGACCGGCAAGGGATTCACTCACGGCCGCCCCCAACGCAGGCTGATGCGACCCCGTGATGACGAACTGTCCTTTGCGCTTGTTCGCATCGACCATCTCCTGCACGTACGTGAGAAGTGCGGGAAAGCGTTGGATTTCATCGATCACCATGTCTTTCCCGCCGTTCATTAGAAACGCCCGCGGGTCTCTCTGCGCAGACATCAACACGTCCTCCGCTTCAAGATTCCGGTAGACATGCATCGGGAACAGAGTCTTTGCAAGGGTTGTTTTACCGCTCTGACGCGGCCCCATGAGCGTGACAACCTCGTAGAACTTCGCCACCTTCTCTATCTGCCCTGACAAATCTCGACGAATCATGCGCTCTCCTTTCAAGTTCGCTACTAGTGTAGCATCCTTTCGCGATCCATGCAAATGGCAAAGTCGGCTTTGCCATTTGCATGGACTGTTTTTCCGCGCCAAATCAGCCGAAGGATTTGCTAAACTAGACTGAACGGCGGAATCGCGGTTCGCCGTTCAAAAGGTTTCCGATGATATTGGAGTTCTGACGATTTAAATCCGGAGAGTGCATGAAACGAAGAACGTTCATTAAAAACTCGCTGGCGACGGCCGCCGTGCTGGGCTTTCCGTCCATCCTTTCGGCGCGTTCGCCCAACGAGGCGTTGTGCCATGCGTGCATCGGTGTCGGCGGCATGGGCGGCGCAGACCGTTCGGCGTTCAAGGCCGCGCCCGGCGCCCGCATCGTCGCGTTGTGCGACGTGGACCGCAACCGCCTCGCCGAAGCCGCCAAAGCCCATCCGGGTGCACGTGTCTACCAAAACTGGCGTGAACTGCTTGCTGCGGAAGGCGACCGCATCGATTCCGTGAACGTCTCCACGCCCGACCACACGCACACGATCATCGCCGCGAACGCCATGCGCCTCGGCAAACACGTCTACTGCCAAAAGCCGCTCTGCAAGCGTCTGGACGAATGCCGCCTCCTGCGGCGCATCGCGGCCGAGAAGAAGGTGGTGACGCAGCTCGGCACGCAGTTCGCCGCCACGAAATCCGATCGCCAGATCGTCGCCCTTCTCCAATCCGGCACGATCGGCCCCGTCACGCGCGTCTGCCTCTACTCGACGCGCAGCGGCCTGTCGCGCAAGAAACGTTTCCTTCAGGCCGAACAGCCCGTCCCCGCGCATCTCGACTGGGAGACGTGGGTCGGCCCCGCGCCCATGCGTCCCTATGCGCCCGGCTACCATCCCACGCTGTGGCGTGTCTGGCGCGACTTCGGTTCCGGCTGGATCGGCGACCTCTGCATCCACGTCATCAGCGCCCCGTGGATCGGCATGGGATTGGACAAAACGGCGCCGCTGTCCGTCCGCGCGGACGATGAGCCGGCGTTCTACGTCGACCCGATCTACCGCCAGTGTTGGCCGCGCTACTCGCACATCCGCTGGCAGTTCCCCGGCGTCGCGGCAAGCGGCGGCAAGCCGTTCGTCATGGACTGGTACTCGGGTGTCCGCGAAGATCCGACAACCCCCGCCGACTTCCTGCCGCCGAAAGCCTACGACGCGCTGTTCGCGCAGACGCCACTCAAGACGCGCGCGGACGAGGGGCGTGTCATCGAGGGTGAAAAAGGCTGGATCCTCGCGCCCCACGCCGGCGCCGCGCCCGTGGCCCTGTTGCGCAACGGCACGGTCGTACCAGCCCCCGATCCGGGCAACGCCCCGAACCACCACGCGGAGTTCGTTGCGAAATGCCGTGAAGGCGGTACGCCGCGCAGTTCGTTCGCCTGGTCGACCTACATGATGGAATCCGTCGTCATGGGCGGCGTGGCCGAACAGTTGCCGGGCAAGACCTACGCCTGGAGCGCCGCCGAAAGCCGATTCGACGATCCTGCGGCGACGGCGCTTCTGAAGAGCCGCTATCGCGACGGCTGGACGTTGGAGGGACTGTAAGATGAATCGTTCCTTCGCAATCTACGGACTTTCCGCTCTCCTGGCGGGCGGACTTTGCGCGGCGCCGACGGGCGACCGCCCCGACGCGCACCATGCGTGGGCCGTGCATGACGACCATCGTCCGCAGCCACCGAAAATCAACGTGCCGGAAAACGGTATCCCGTCCGATGCCATCGTGCTCTTCGACGGCACGGCCGAATCCGTCGCCCGCAACTGGTGCGACGGCAAGGGCCAACCGACGAAATGGATCATGCAGGACGGCCTCTTCATCTGCACACCCGGCTCCGGTGGCGCGCTCACGCGGGAATCGTTCGGCGACTGTCAGCTGCACGTCGAATTCCGCATTCCCGATCCGCCCGGTGCGGGACGCGGCAATTCGGGTGTCATTCTCCAAAGCCGCTACGAAGTGCAGGTCATCGATTCCCATACGGAAATCCCCACGCCCGATCCCCGGGCGCGGATCTGGACACGCGGCGACTATGCGGACGGACAAGCCGGTGCGATTTACGGGCAGCATCCGCCGCTCGTGAACCCCGCGCGGGCGCCGGGGCGTTGGCAGACGTACGACATCGTTTTTCATCCGCCACTGGAAAAGGACGGCCGACAGATCGATCCCGGATCCATCACCGTGTTCATGAACGGCGTTCTCATCCAAGATGCCTGGCCGCTCGAAGGCAGTTGCGCCTGGCGGCGACGTCCGAACCCGAAGAACAAAGTCGCAGAAGCCCCCCTTCGTCTCCAAGACCACGGCCACCCCGTGGCCTACCGCAACATCTGGATTCGCCGCATCCCATCCCGTTTCGCGGATAAGACGAACGGCGGGCCGGGCGTCGACGCGGCCGCCGTGGCGGCGCAACGCGCGGAAAACGCCCGACAGACGCTTGCGTGGGCGCAGACGCTGACGGATCCGGAGGCGAAACTGATGGCGCTGGCCGAAGCCTGGGCGTACAAGCCCGACGCGGACGTCCGGGCCCAACTGGACGCGGCGGCGGAGGGCTACGTCCGCCACCTCGCGTCCGGTGCGCAGCCCGGCCCGCATATCCGCCTCTTCGCGGAGATGTGCGAACGCTGTGGCATCTTTGAGAAGACACACCCATTTATGCAGACGGCGCTCAAGCGTCCCGTCAAATTCGAGTAAACCAATCTCTTTAACGGAAGTATACGCGCATGAATAAAAAGTACAAAATCGCCGTCGCCGGCACAGGCTACGTTGGGTTGAGCATCGCAACGCTGCTCGCCCGGCATCACACCGTTCGAGCCGTTGACATCGACCCGCAAAAGGTCGACCTGATCAACCAGGGCAAATCGCCCATCGCGGATAAGGAAATCGAAGACTGTCTTGCGTCACGGACATTAGACCTGACGGCCACGTGCGACGCGAACACGGGGTACGGCGACGCCGAATACGTCGTAATCGCCACGCCGACGAATTACGACCCTGTGCATAATGCGTTCGACACGTCGGCGGTCGAATCGGTCATTCGACAGGTCATCATAGCCAACCCCGAGGCGATCATGGTCATCAAATCGACCGTGCCCGTCGGCTACACCCAGTCGATCCGCGAAAAAACCGGCTACTCGAACATTCTCTTCAGCCCCGAATTCCTGCGCGAAGGCCGCGCGTTGTGGGACAACCTCTATCCCAGCCGCATCATCGTCGGCACGGACATGGCGGACGAACATCTGCTCGACGCGGCGCGGACGTTTGCCGCGCTCCTGCAGGAGGGTGCCATCAAGGAGAACGTGGACACGCTCGTCATGGGTTCCACCGAAGCCGAAGCAGTCAAACTTTTCGCCAACACCTATCTGGCTCTGCGCGTCGGCTACTTCAACGAACTGGACACCTACGCCGAAATGAAGGGCCTGAACACCCAGCAAATCATCGCGGGCGTCAGTCTTGATCCGCGCATCGGCGACTATTACAACAACCCCTCGTTCGGCTATGGCGGCTACTGCCTCCCCAAAGACACGCGGCAGTTGCTGGCGAACTACGCGGACGTACCGGAAAATCTGATCGAAGCCATTGTCGCTTCCAACCAGACACGCAAGGCGTTCATTGCCGACCGTGTACTGGCCCTGGCCGAAGCGCGGAAGAAAGGGCGGTGTCCCGTCGTCGGCATCTACCGCCTGACGATGAAATACAATTCCGACAACTTCCGCCAGAGTGCGATTCAGGATGTCATGCTGCGCATCAAGGCGCGGGGCGCGAAAGTGATCGTCTACGAACCGACACTCGTGGAAGGCACGACGTTCGGCCTCTGCCGCGTCACCACCGACTTGGCGGCGTTCAAGGCACAATGCGATGCCATCGTGGCCAACCGCGACGACGCGGCATTGGATGACGTGCGGGAGAAAGTCTACACACGGGACGTCTTCCGCAGAGACTGACCGGCAGACGACACCGAGTGGAGCGGCGAGCATGAACAAGGCGAGACGGATGATTGGACAGTGGGCGGTCGCAGGTTTGGCGGCGTTCGCTTTCGCGCACACGGGACACGGCGAAGACCGGAAAGACCGCGCGATTCGGCGGTTGCAGGCCGTGAAGGCCGAAAACGTCCGAATGGCGTGGGCGGATATGGCGAAACGCTGGCCCGACCGCTTCGAGGCCAATCCCGTCTGGCTGCGCGACTTCGAGAAGACGCAGAAGAGACTGCTCGACGCGATGATGGGCGACTGGGGACCCTACTACGGCGAACTGGAACCCGTCGCGGGCGCGGAAAAATTTCTCGCCGATTTGCGCGCGCGGCTGCTCGCCAATCCCCTGCTCGACTGCGACAAACTGCTTGTCATCCGCCGCCGCGCAGATCGGATGGGGCTTCACAACAACTGGCAGCAGCCCCGCGACGTCGCTAGCTGCCCGAACGAACTGGGCGTCCTGTCGAACGTGCGCGGGACGCCGTCGTTCGCGGCACTGGACGCGACGACGAACGGCTACTTCGGTGAACTCTGCCTCCACTGGGATGGCCGGCGCGTGATGTACACGCGACGAACCGACCGCACGGATCGGCCGCCCAAAGTACGTGGTTCACGTGCCGTGGAGACGATTGACCGCGTCTACGAACTCGACATCGCGCAACCGACCGCAAAACCGCGTGAACTCGACTTGATTCCCGACGCCGATGTGAACTGCTACGCGGGCTGCTATCTGCCCGACGGCGCAATCATCTTCATTTCCGACGCCTCAATGGTTGGCGTCCCCTGCGTCGTCGGCACGAGTTGGGTGGGCAGCCTCTACCGTCGGGAAACGGACGGCGCGATCCGCCGTCTGACGTTCGACCAGGACAACAACTGGTGTCCGAACGTCATGCCCGACGGCCGCATCATGTACCTCCACTGGGAGTACGCCGACATTACGCACTACTGTTCGCGCATCCTCTTCACGATGAACCCCGACGGCACGACGCAGCGGGCGTACTACGGCAGCGATTCGTACTGGCCCAATGCGCTTTTCAACGCGCGGCCGTGTCCCGACAATCCCGACTTGTTCACCGCCGTCGTCACCGGCCATCACGGACAGCCCCGCTACGGCGAACTGACGCTCTTCGACGTGAACAAGGGGCGCAAACACGCCGACGGCGTGGTGCAGCGTTTCCCGGAACGCGGCCGAAAAGTCGAACCGATCGTACGCGACCGCCTGGCCGACTACTCGTGGCCGAAGTTCTGCCACCCGTGGCCGCTCGCGTCGTCCTACGTCGTCGTCGCGGCGCGACCGACGGAAAAGGACGGCTGGGGACTTTATCTCGCCGATGCCTTCGACAACTTGACGCCCATCCTCGAAGACGCCACGCACGTCTATCTTGAACCGACGCCGTTGCAGACGACGCGGACGCCGCCCGTACTCGCCTCGAAAACGACGACGGAAACGACGGGCTTCATGAAAGTGACGGACGTCTACGACGGTCTCGGCCTCGCGGGCGTGCCGCGTGGAACGATCAAGTCCCTGCGCCTCTATACCTATTCCTTCGCTTACCGCTGGATGGGCGGTGAGACGGATCACCACGGCCTCGACGGTCCCTGGGACATCAAACGCATCCTCGGCACCGTCCCCGTCGAACCCGATGGATCGGCCTACTTCGCACTCCCCGCCAACCTGCCCGTCTCAATCCAGCCGCTCGATGCGAAAGGCCGCGCCGTACAGTTGATGCGGAGTTGGACGCAATCGATGCCGGGAGAACTGGCATCGTGCAGCGGCTGTCACGAAGAAAACCAGGCGAGCGCCGGGCCGAACCGCCGCCTCCTCGCGATGGAACGTGCACCGTCGCAAATCAAGCCGTGGTACGGCCCCGAACGCGGCTTCGACTTCCGCCGCGAAGTCCAGCCCGTACTGGATCGTTCGTGCGTCTCTTGCCATAACGGCTCATCGAAACTCGATCTGACCGACCGTCCCGACATCTGCATCAAGACGAAAGAAACATACTACATGAACGACGGCCTCTTCCCGCCGTCGTATATTGCCCTCTGCTCGTTCGTGCGCAACCACACACAGGAGGGCGACAACGACGTCCTCTCACCGTGCGACGTGGCGGCGGACACCACCGCGCTCGTGCAGATGCTAGAGAACGGACACCATGGCGTTCGGCTGGATGCGGAATCCTGGGATCGTATCAACACGTGGATTGACTTGAACCGCATGGGGCATGGCACGTGGCACGAAACGGTGGGGACGAACCGCGTGACGCACTTCGCCGCCCGCCGCGCCGATTTGCAAAAGCGGTATGCGAACATTGTTGAAGACCACGAGAAGACGTTTGGCCGCGCCGAATTGAAAACGCCCGCGTTGCCACGCCTTGCGGAACCGCCCGCGCCGCGTCCCGCGCAGATTCTTGCGACAGGGCCGCGCACGGAGCCGCTGCGACGGAAACTCGATCTCGGCGGCGGCGTGTCCATCGACCTCGTACGCATTCCCGCCGGCCGGTACGTCAACGGCGCCGGCAAGAACGTCACGCTCGACAAACCGTATTGGATGAGCGTGGATGAAATCACGAATGAACAATACCGGCGTCTCGTGCCGACGCACGACAGCAAACTGGAGCGCGGCGAGTTCATGCAATTCACGGAACAGGAACGCGGTTATGCGCTCAACGAGCCCGATCAGCCTGTCGTGCGCGTATCGCGAGACGAAGCGGCAACCTTCTGCGTACAGCTGGCGAAACGGACGGGCGCAAAGGTGCGTCTGCCCTCCGGCGGCGAATGGGAATGGGCCGCGCGCGCGGGCGCGACAACGCCGCTTTGGTGGGGCGGACGCGATGACGACTTCTCAAAGAACGCCAACCTGGCGGACAAGACGTTCCGCCGGCAAGATCGCTTCCGCGCGAACGTACCGGGCATGGCCGTACCGCCGTGGCGGCCGGCAGATGAACGGTTCGACGACGGCTACCGCGTGAGCGCCCCCGTGACGGCGTTCGCGCCGAACGCCTGGGGATTGCGAAACGTGCACGGCAACGTGTGGGAATGGACGGCGGACACCGTGGCGAACCGTCCGTTCGCCCAGCCGGACGACCGCGAACCCCGTGCCGTCGCGCGAGGTGGATCGTGCTGGAGCCGCCCGAAAGACGCCACGTTCGACGCACAGGTCTCGTACCGTACGTGGCAGAAAGTCCACGACGTCGGCTTCCGCATCCTCGTAGAAGACT
>CAZTHR010000080.1:0-9291 GCA_964613265.1 uncultured Lentisphaeraceae bacterium
CGAACGACGAAAGACGTGCTTGACGACTACGAGCGCAATGTGTCCGTGGCGGACTATCCGGCGGCGGCCGCAGAGGTCTGCACGTTGGCCGAAAAGGGCGACGATTCGCGTCTCCTGTGGCATTTGATGGCCGGCGGCGCCTACTATATGGGCGGCGACAAGCCCGCCGCCATCGCCCAGTTCGACGCGGCTGAATCGGTTTTCGCCCAGAACGACCAGACGTCCGTCTACGCGCAGGGCGGCGAGGGTGCGTTGGCGATGATGACGAACGACCGTGCGTTCGCCTACGACGGCGGAGGACTCGATCGGAGTTTCACTTGTCTCTACAAAGCCATCGACTACATGACGCAGGGGAAGACGGGTCCGGCGCGAACGGAATTGAATCGCGCGGGGCAGCATCAGGAGAACTGGGTGTGGGAGCGGCGCAAAGACATTGAGGCCGCCGAGAAAAAACTCGCCGCCGATGCGTCCGCCTATGTCGGCCAACAGCAGGCGCAACCGACGGGCGATCGCGCGGAACAGGCGAACTTGATTTTGTCGAACGCCGATTTCGCGGCGCAGGTCAAAGCGCAGAGCGGGTACGACCCCGCGACGTCCGGGCGGCTTGATGCCCTGGCGGCGGCGGACTACGCCAACCTCTATGCTCTGCACGTCACGGGCATTTTCCGCTGGTTGAACAACGACGGCGGCAGCGTGTTGAAAACGGCGGCGGCCTATCAGCCCGCCAACGCCGTGCTGCAGCAGGACGCGGCGGCGGCGGCTTCGGGGTCGCGGCCGAAAGACCAGATCTGGATCTGGGTGGAGGACGGCCTCAATCCGTCGCGTGAGGAATGGCGAATCGATCTGCCGTTCCTGCTTGTGCCGGGTCTGAACCAGTACGTCCTCTACGCCGGCATGGCATTGCCGCGTCTGCGCGAACGGACGTTCGGCGCGTCGGCGTGGAGCGTCCGTGCGGGCGGCGCGACGACGCCGTTCACGGATCTGGCGGACGTGGATCGTCTGACGCAGACGGAGTTCGACGTCTATATGCGCGGGGCGTTGGCGCGTGAAGTCACGCGGACGCTCGTGAAGGTGGGCGTCCAGGTGGCGTTGGGCGCGGCGGCGGAGAATTCGGGCAACCGCGACCACTACATGGCGCTTAAGATGGCGCAGCTGGGCGTGGCGGCATGGGCGAAGACGAGTACGGCGGCGGACATCCGCAGCTGGACGGCGCTGCCCAAGAGCGTCAAGGTCGTGCGCCTGACCCGTCCGGCGGACGGCCGTGTGGACATTGTGGCGGACAACAACGCCTACACGTTGAACGTGCCGGCGGGCAATACGCTTGTGTTCGTCCGCAAGCCCGCGCCTTCCGCCGGCCCGACGTTCAAGATGGTCACGTATCCCTGACGGCGCGAACGTCGCGTTCCGCTCGCATTCTGCGTCGCGTTAACACCTGCCTAACACCGGGGTGCTATACTGTGCGGCATGAAAGCACTCGCCAGCATCCTCGTTATCGAAGACGATTCGACCATCCGCACCATTCTCGGCATGACGCTGAAGAACGCGGGGTTCGAGCGCGTCAAGTCCGCCGCACGTGGGGACGAAGGGTTGGCGCTCATCCGCCAGATCCACCCCCAGCTTGTGTTGCTGGATCTCATGTTGCCGGGGCTGGACGGTCTTTCAATCTGCCGTCTCGTGCGGGAAGACCCCGCGTTTGCCGACACGCGGATCATCATGCTCACGGCGAAGTCGGAGGACGGGGATGTCGTACGCGGTCTCGAACTGGGGGCGGACGACTATGTGACGAAGCCGTTTTCGCGCGAAGTCCTGCTGGCCCGCATCCACGCCGTGTTGCGCCGCCAGGATCCGTTGGAATCGGGGCGACGGCTGGACGGTCTGTTGATTGATGAACGTGGCAACGCGGCGCGTCTCGATGACGCGGTGTTGTCGCTCACGCGCCTTGAATTTCGTATCCTTGCGCTCCTCGCGGGGCGTCCTGGCCGCGTCTTCACGCGCCAGCAGATCATCGACGCCACGCAGGGTGAGGAACGTCTCGTCACGGAGCGGACAGTGGATGTGCAGATTGTGGGCCTGCGCCGCAAACTCGGCCGCTGGGCCGATCACATTGAAACCATCCGCGGGGTGGGATACCGGGTGAAACCATGAAACGTTTGCACCTCGGCACTGTTTTCTGTCTGCTGGCCGCGCTTGGTTTCTTCGGCCTGATCGGCGTACTCGTGTCCGAAGTCGGGACGTTCCACGACGCCGTGCTGGACTGGGCCAAGCGCGATCTCCGTGCCCAGACGGCGCGGGCGGCGGGCGAAATCGACGAGGACATCGCGGCGGAGGACTTTCGGAAAATCCATGCGTTCGGCGACAAGTGTGCGGCGGAAGGCGTGCGCGTGACGATTCTGAGTCTGCGCGGCGGCATCAAGTTCGATTCCGAGAGCGGTGCGACGAAGGGTGGGCCGGGGGCGCGGCCGGAGGTCGATGCCGCCATTCGCGACGGCGAGAGCGTGGTTCTGCGTCCGTCGGCGACGACGGGCGGCGACACGCTCTTCTGTGCGCGCCGCGTGGGCGATTCCGTCGTGCGCCTGGGCATTCCCGCCGAGCGCGTGTTTGCGCCAGTTCATCGTTCCCACGTCGGGCTGGTGATCGCTGGGCTGGTCGGTGCGTCGGGGCTGTTGATGATCTTTCTTCTCGTCGTTCGCCTGTTGGGGCAGGTTCGCGCAAACGAGCGGCAGTTGGCGGCGTTGCGTCGGGCAGAGGAATTCCGCCGCGAATTCGTCGCGAATGTGACGCACGAGATCAAGACGCCCCTGACGGGTATTCTCGGCGCGGTCGATTTGCTGGATTGTGGGCAGCCGGTGCCCGATGCCGACCGAGTGACGTTGTTGGGGTTGCTGCGCCGTGAAGCAACGCGGCTCAACGATCTGGCGCAGGACATTCTGTCGCTCGGCCGCCTTGAACACGCGGAGGGCGGGACGCACCGCGATTTCGCGCCGGCCGATCTGGCCGATCTTGCGGCGTCCGTTTGCGATCGGTTTCAGACGAAGGCGCGACGGGCGAACGTCGCGCTCACCGTTGCGGCGTCCGCGCCGTGCGTGGCCGTCTGCAATGCGCGGCTCATCGAACAGGCGCTGTCCAACCTTGTGGAGAATGCGTTGCGCTACAGCGGTTCGCCCACCGTCGAAATTGCGGTGACGCGAACGGGCGACCGCGCCGAACTGTCCGTCGAAGACCATGGTGCGGGCATCGCGCCCGAGCATCAGGTGCGTCTCTTTGAGCGGTTCTACCGTGTGGACAAAGACCGCAGTCGCGAGTTGGGCGGGACGGGGCTGGGACTGGCCATTGTCAAGCACGTGGCGCATCTCCATGGCGGGGACGTGTCGCTCGTCTCTGCGCCCGGACGTGGTTCGCGGTTTGCGTTTTCGATTTCCGTAGGGGAGTTCAACCAAACAGAAAAGGAAGAAAGAACATGAAAAACATACCGATGATCGGAATGTGCGGTTTGGCTCTGACGCTGACGCTCCTGGCCGGCTGCGGGGAAGCCCATGCTGCCGAGAAGAAGGACCAGACCTCGAAGACGGCGGAAAGTTCCGTCGTCACGAACGACAACGGATCCGTCTCGCGGATCTTCACGGAGAGTTCCGTGACGACGAATGGGAATATGGTCACGGAACACCGTCGCGAAACGCGCACGAGCATGGACAAGGACGGCAACGTGCTGGAAACGAGCACGAGCGAGTACGCGCAGTCCTACAACGTGGGCGACACGCGCTTGAAGTTCACCCGCGCCGACAAGAAGGGTGATGGGAAGACGGACGCAACGGCGGCGGCGGGCGCGGATTCCTTTCTGGGACTCCAGTTCGGCAAGAAGGCGGAGGACTATGCGTTTATCGATGTGAAGAACCTCTTCAACGAGGCGAACGGTCCGACGGCCGGGCTGTTGAAGGCGAAGTATTCGGACGAAAAGCCGATTGCCGGTCTGTACGACTACGATGCCGACGCCGTGCTTCTGCGGGCCAAGTTCACGCCGGCGGAGACGAACCGTCTGGAAGGTTTCGACGACTACTACGTCTACGTGACGCCGAAAGACCACAAGATCGTCAAGATCTGCGCCTGTGCGAAGAACAGCGTGGAAGTCGGTGCGCGTGGCAAGCGGCACTACCTCATCGAGGCGCTGGAGAAGCGGTACGACACGTGGGCGCGGTTGTTGAGCTGGTTCCGCCCGCTCTATGCGTTCGACGTCGCGTCGGGCCGGCAGATTCAACTCTGTCTGGCGGGTGCGTCTCCGGCGTACCAAACGGTCATCTCCGCCTATGATGGCGCGGCGGGCGCTTTGGCGGTCGATGAATACGAGGACATTCTCAAAGAGGCTCGTGAGAAAGCGAACGAGAACCGGAAGACGAAAGTCGACGGCGCGTTCCGTGCGTTCTGATTCCGTGTACGGTTTGTACGGTTAATCCGTCGGAAGGACGTCGTTCGCCATGTCGGCAACGGCGTCCTTTTATTTGGAGGACGGCGAAACGGGCAACCGGATGGACGTTTCCAGCGGACGCTTGGACGTGGGGAACGTACAAACGCGCCGTTCACCGTCGAGGAGCGTGGCCGTGCCGGCGTCGATGCGGATTTCCGTGCCGCCGAGGACGTTTGCGGCCAAAAAGCACTTTTCAAGTCCGTCGCCGCGTCCGTAGTTCCATACTTCGTCCGGCTGCGCCGTGCGGCCGGGACCGTCGTAGATCGATTCGGCAGGCAGCGTGGCGATGCGGTCGAGGACGCTTTGCGCGGGGAGGCCGGCGAGGGCCGCCTTGGAGACGGGGGCGCGTTCCAACGCCGCGTGTACGAACGGCGCGGCCTCGGTGGTGGAGAGGTCGTGTGCAGCGTAGGGCGCGAGCGCGGCGGCGCGGTTCGCAGTGCGGAGGGCGGACAGGCGGTCGGCGATTTCCGCATAACCCATGTCGGGCGTGAGCGCGAGCGGCGCGGCGTTCGGCTGGAACGTCACACGTGCGGGGTCGGGCAGACGCGGCGTCACGCGCCGTGGATCGGCGGCGTCGTCCGGCGGCACGAGGAACGCTTGGAGTTTGGACGCGAAGTCCGCGTAGGCCGTCGGCGCGATGGTGGCGGATGGATAGAGCAGATGGATGTAGCCCGTGACGTGCGAGACGATGGTGACGCGCTCGTGTTCGAGGGCGCGGCGGGCCTGCTGGGAGATGACGGTGCCGTTCGACCACATGGCTCGCGTGACGAGGCGGCGGTTGTTGGTGAGAATGCCCGTATCGACGTCGAGGAAGTTCTGCGAGTGGAGCGGCGTGGCCATTAGGTAGATGGATTCGAGCGGGAGGCCGCAGACGACGAATGCGGCCGCCGCGTACAGGCTCGCCAGCGAGACGCATTCGCCCGCGCCGACGGCGTGGCCCGCCTTGTGGCGGAAGGCGTCCATCGCCTCCACCGTTTCAGTCTTCCAATAGGGAATCGTATCGGATGTATATTTGTCGAGGCCGAAATGGCGGCGGATGTCGATGTCGTAGTAATAGACGTCGCCCTGATAGCCGAACAGGGCGTTCGACTTCGCGATTTCGGTCGGATCGAGGAACGGGGCGAAGCGCGTCAACTCCTTCTGCTGGGTCGTCAGACCCCACGTCTCCAGGTCGAGGTTGAAGGTGTAGTTGTCCATGATGTGCTGGCGTAGACGCTGAAGGCGCTTTTTGGGGCGCATCTCGCGGATGCCGGCGAACCAGTCGAGTTCCCGCCACGCCCAGAGACGCGGCGAGAGGATGTTGGCGAGTACGAGGGCGTACATCAAATCGGGAAAAATGAAGATCTCCATGTCCGACAGCGTACACGCTGAGGACTTCTCTTCCAACGACAGCGGCCTAAAACAATTGTCCGAATCCATAGGCGGCACATTATAGCACAAACTTCTGCTATAATACGAAGCCTATGGGACATCTGAATTTGACGACGGTCGGCCTGTTGGTGGTTTCGAACTTCATCATGTGCATCGCCTGGTACGGCCATTTGCGGAATCTGGGCCATGCGCCGCTTTGGCTCGCCATCGTCTCGTCGTGGGCGATCGCGTTGGCCGAGTACTGTTTCGCCGTGCCCGCCAACCGCATCGGTGCGCAGACGATGAGTCTCGAGCAGTTGAAGATCACGCAGGAGGCCGTTTCGCTCCTCGTGTTCATCCCGTTCTCGATTTTGATTATGAAACAGCCCGTGTCGTGGAACTACGGCGCGGCGATGGTCTGCATCCTCGCGGCCGTCTTCTTCATTTCCCGTGCGTAGGCGGTGGACGTCTGGGCAGGAAATGGAGGGCGCGGCCGGGCGGGGCGGCGTAGGAAAAACACGAAGACACGAAGGAGGCACGATGAAAAAGATTCGAATGCTGTGTTGGACAACGGCGGCCGTTCTGTCGGCGGGCGGCGTTTTCGCCGATGCGCCGCTTGTGGTGAACGGCGGATTCGACGACGTGAAGGACGGCCGGACGGTGGGATGGCAGACCGTCGGCGGACGCTACGTCTACCGCGACGGTGTTGGCCGGAGCGGCACACGCGCACTCTGCTACACGAACGACGACCCGAAATTCTATTCCTTTCCCGGCCAGTCGATCGACTTGAAACCGGGGTGTTCCTACGAGTACGAGGTGTGGGTCAAGACGGAAAATCTGGCGGGGGATGAATCCGGTGCCACGATTTGCATCGAGTGGAACGGCGTAAACGGGAAATGGCTCGGCGGCGCCTATGCCGAGGGCGTGAAGGGGACGAAGGACTGGACGTGCATACGTGGCCGGACGTCGCCGATTCCGCCGAATGCGAAATCGTTCCGCGTCAGCCCCTACGTCCGCAAGGGCATGACGGGACGCGCGTGGTTCGACGATCTCGTCGTCCGCGAGTTCCATCCCGAACCGTTGTCGGGTCTCTTCTCGACGGCCTACCGCAATCTGGCCGTGGATGGCGACGTCACGTTCAAGGCCGCGTTGAACGCAACGGAAATCGCCAACCGAGGCGGGGCGACGGCATTCTTCCGTTATCGCGACGCGCAGGGCGTTGTCCAGCGCCGTCCTGCGCAAAATGCGGACGGCGACAGTCTGACCTTGCCCGTCGCTGCGCTTGCGAAGGGTCGCCAGACCGTTTCGGTCGAACTGACGGCAGCCGACGGGACGTGCCTGGGTACGGCACACCTCGATTTCACGCGGGCGGATCGTCTGCCGCCCCGTGCCACGTGGTTCGACCGCCACGGCCGCGCCATCGTGCAGGGGCGTCCCTACTTCCCGCTCGGCATGTACTGGAGCGGCATCACAACGAATCGGGTCGACCTCTACGCGCAGGGGCCGTTCAACTGCTTAATGCCCTACGGGGCGCCAAACAGTCGCGACTTGCTCGACTACTGTCAGGCGAAGGGTCTGATGGTGATCTACAGTGTGAAGGACATCTACGCCGGGACGCGCTGGGCGCCGAAGGGGATTGAGACGGCGGCGGACGAAACGGCCTACATCAAAGACCGGGTGGCGCGGTTCAAAGACCATCCCGCCATTCTCGCCTGGTATCTGAATGATGAACTTCCCCTCACGATGCTCGACCGTCTGACGGCGCGGCGGAATCTCATGGAGGAACTGGACGCCGGGCATCCCGGTTGGGTTGTCCTCTATCAGCAGGAACAGATCGCCGAGTATCTGCCGACGTTTGACGTTATCGGCACCGACCCGTATCCGATTCCCGACCGCCCGGCGGCACTGGCGACGACGTGGACGCGCAACACGCGGAAGGGGACGCGCGGCTGCAAGCCGCTCTGGCAGGTACCACAGGCGTTCAACTGGGGCTGCTACAAGAAAGATCCGGCCGATCGGGCGCGGATGCGCGCGCCAACTGAAGCGGAACTGCGGTCGATGTCCTGGCAGTGCATTGCGAACGGCGCGAACGGGCTCGTGTTCTATTCCTTCTTCGACCTCTCGAAACCCACTGCCGGTGTGCCGTTTGAAACGCGCTGGGCGGAATGCTGCCGTGTGGGGCGTGAAATCCGGGACTGTTTTCCGATCTTGCTGGCCGATCCGGCCGCGTTGTCCGTTCGTATCGACCATGCCGCGATCCGCGCCGACTGGAACGGCCCGGCTGAACCCGTCTCTTGGCGCGCGTGGGAGAAGGACGGCGAAATCTACTTGCTCGTCGTCAACGCCTACGATGCGCCGCTGGATGTGTCTTTGACAGGCGGGATCGCAGACGGTTCTGTGGTGGCGACGCGCGTGTTCGGGCCGACGCCGACGGTCGTTCCCGACGCGGCGCGGGGAACGCGGCTGACATTCGCGCTTGCGGCGCTGGAACCCGCCCTCGTTCGATTGACGCCGGCGGCGCGGACGCGGAAATAGGGGACGGCATGGCTCAGCGCAACAAGATCGTCCTCGCCTACGACGGCACGGCCTATGCGGGCTACCAATTTCAGGACAATGGCATTTCCGTGCAGCAGCGCGTCGAGGAAGTCCTGGCGGCGTTGAACCGTGCGCCGGTGCGGCTCTACGGATGCAGTCGGACGGACGCGGGCGTCCATGCGAGGGGCTTCGTGGCGCATTTCGATTTCGACCAGCCGATTCCCGCAAAGAATTTCGTGCGGGCGATGAACGCGCGATTGCCGAACGACATTCGTGTGCTGTCGTGCGTTCGGACGCGCCCGGACTTCGATGCGCGGCTGGATGCCGCCGGCAAGGAGTACCGCTATTTCCTCTACAACGGTGAAATCCTGCCGCCGCACTTGGCGCCATTTTGGGGCTACGAGCACAAGCCGCTCGATCGTGCGGCGATGCAGGACGCGGCGGCGCGGTTCGTGGGGCGGCATGACTTCGTGTCGTTCGCGGCGAATCCGCACCGTGACCTCCAGACGACTGTGCGCAACGTCTTCGCGTTCGATGTACGGAAGACCGGCCCGCGGGTCGTGTTCATCGTGCGGGGCGACGGATTTCTTTACAAACAGGTTCGTTCGATGGTGGGTTATCTCGTGCGTGTGGGGCGGGGAGACGAAAAGCCCGAAACCGTGACGGAACTTCTCGACGCGGCCGCGCCGCGCACAGCTCGCGTCCCCACCGCGCCGGGGCGCGGGCTCTTCCTCTGGAAAGTCTTCTACGCCAAATCGCAGGTGTAAATGCGGGGTTTAGCGGCGTCGGCCTGTCGAACACACAGGAGACCTCCACGCCGTTCCCTCCGCCGAGGACTCGCAGTTGAAGGATCGCGTGGAAATGTGGTATAATAAGGATGTTATGGCAGGAATAATGAGAATGTCGTGCGACAGCGCGAATTTCAGGCGCGTCCGCGCCACGTCCGA
>CAZTHR010000081.1:0-9269 GCA_964613265.1 uncultured Lentisphaeraceae bacterium
GTCTGCTCGTCTCCATCTCTCGTCCTTTCAGTTGGAATCCAATGACAGAATCACATTACGACAGTCTACACGATCATCATTCCGATGACAATCCCGATTTCCAGTTGAAACGTATGCGCTTTTTCGTGCCAATGGCCTGACGGGGCAAGAATCTATCTAACACCTTGCGCCCATGCGACGTAGGCACGGTAGATCTCCTCCGCGTCGAAACGCGCCGCAAGGGCGGCCACGCCACGACGCACGCCCGCCGGTTCGGCCTTTCGCAACGTCGCCAACGCCACACGGAAAGACGCTACATCGCCGGCCCGGTAGGAAAACCCCGCGCCCGTTTCAGCCAACAACCGCGCCGTCTCACCCGTCAGCGAATTGAGCACGGGCACACCCGCCACCGCATAATCAGCCAGTTTATACGGCACACCCACACACGACGCGGGGAACATCGGCACGACACCCGCATCTGCCGTCGCCAACAACGCCTGCAATGCCGCCGCATCCAAATACCCGTGAAAACGGATGCGCGAACACGTCGCCGCCAACGTCCGCCATGCCGCTTCACACGGCCCCGTCCCCGCCAGGTCGAGCGTGACGTCTGGCAACGTCTTCACGGCCGCAATCACCGTGCGCACATCGTAGGACGCCCCCATGTTCCCCGCATAAACGAGCCGCCACGCCGCCGATTTCGGTCGCTCATCCGTCCGCGCCACTGATGCGTTCCGTTCAATGCCGTGGTAGAAGAGTTTGACAGGGGCACGGACGCCGTATCCTCGCACGAGATCGATATAACGTTCGGACACGGTCGAAATCGCGGCGGCGGACTGGTAGTTCCGCCGTGCCAAACGGCGCAACGGCGCCAGCAACAGACGCGGCAACACGCGCTCGAACGTCTCCGGCCAAGCATCCATGACGTCGACGATAAACGGTACGCCCTGCGCCGCGCAATAGTCCCGAGCCGCCGCGCAAAGCCCCAGCGGCGGCGACGAGGCGATGACAAGGTTCGGCACGGGTTCATCCGCCACACGCCGCACCCATGCTTTCGCCAACCGTCCGTGCGAAACAATTCGTGCCAAACCGATGTTCGCGCGATAGGGGCGCGTGGCAACCAGTACCGTTCGGAATCCATCACGAACGAACGACATGCCGACGTTCGCACCAAGCTGCCGCCGTGCCTTTCGCGCATGGGAGAAGTCGCTCGTCCACAGCGTCACATCGTGCCCCGCCCGTGCAAATGCACGCGCCATGAGCCAGTAACGCTGCGGACGATTCCCTTCCAGCGGCAGATTGTCGAAGGGGTTGACGATCCAGACCTTCATCCGCGCTCCCGACTGTCTGCGCCCTTTCGTCGCGCTTCTTTCATCCGTTCACTTCGCGGCGGACGGAACGGGAACGCGCGTGCCCGCCGCGCCAACGGCGCCGAGATCGACGGTCGTCGTCGCACCGCCCGGCGCGTGGAAGACGGCTTTCATCTGCCGCGTGGCAGGCATTCCCGCGAAAGCCCCCACACGCGCCCCCACGGTCAGGAAACCGTCTTTGAACGTCAGCGCCGTCCGCGCACCCTTGCCCGTACGGTAGTCGAGCGAGATGCCATCGTCCTCGTACAGTTCGCCCGCACCGTCCGCGCCCAACCACACGTGGAGTTCAACCGTCTCGTTCCACCCCTTCTCGACGTGGAACTTCTGCGGCCACATCGGCACGATCGCGCCCGCGCGGACGTAGAGGCTGCCGCCCCACGACGGCGTCACCTTCACGTCGCGCACCGTCGGCCCCGTCACCGGCTCGCCCGTCCGCCAGTCGTACCACGTCCCGGGCGGAATGTTGATTTTCGGCGTGAACGCGGAGACAAGCAGATTCGGCCCCAGCAGATAGGTCGTCACACAGGCATCGTAGGTTGGATCGTCCGGATAGACGAACGGGAGCGCGCGCATGACGGGCCAACCCGTGCGGGCCGCCTCAGCCGCCGCCGTGTAGAGGTAGGGCAGCAGACGGTAGCGCAACTGGTCGTAGGCCTTGAAGACGGCCACGCGCTCGGGCGGATAGAACCACGGCTGATACCAATAGTCCCAATTGTTCTGCTGGCTCCATGTCTGAAGGAAACCGAAGTGGAGCGACTGGATGTCGCCGATCGTCATGTCGCAACTCTGGTTCGAGTGGCCCGAAATGCCGAGGTTCAAGAGCGACGCCAACGGCTTCGCGCCGCCGCCCGTGTCGCCCGCCCACGTGGCCACGAACTGCTGGACGCCCGCATACCCGCCTGCCGAATAGACCATGGCGCGGCGGCCCGTGTAGGCCTCGTAGCCACGCGCCATCTGCTTGTCGTAGACGTCGCTGTAGAGGTTGTGCATTTCCTCGTCCGACCGACCGTTCGCCCAGGCGCGGTTCGGATGCTCGCCAAACTGGTTGCACCCGTCGAGTTTGAAACACTGCGCACCCTGGTCGACGAATTTCTTGAGATGCTCGAACCACGGCAACATTCCATCCGGTACGTCGTCCTCCGGGCAATTCAGCTTCCGGTACATCGCCGCTTTGTGACGGGAGGGTTTCTGCACGGCTTTCTTCGTCGCCCCGGGATTGATACGGTCGTCCTCCCACGTCTCCGTGACACCCGCCGGCACCTCCACCTGACGGCCGGACGCCTTTGCCAATCCCGCCGCGCACTGCTCCTCGTAGCGGAAGAGATCGTAATCGCAGCAGAGCCAGAGCGAGAGTTTCGCGCCCAAGCGTTTCATCGCGCCCACCCACGTGTGGTCGCCTTTCGGCGCCCAGTAGGGGAAGTCGAAACGGTCTGGATGCCATTCCTTGTAGATCGAGTTGTCGTAGAACTTACTCATCCAACCAGGTTCAAGCCCAATCACGTCGCACGGCAGATCGCGGTCGCGGAAGTTCATCACTTCGTTCATGAGGGCGAACTGGTTAATGTTCTGGTTGCAGACGTAGGTGAAACCGTAGCCCCAGATCGGCAGGAGCGCGGGACGGCCGCTCAACTGCGTGTAGATGTCGAGCAGTTCCCGGTAGTCCCGGCCCGTGAAGACGTAGAAGTCGATCTCGCCCTCGTTCGCTTCGCAGATCAGCGCGTCGGGATTTTTCGCGCCGCAGTCGAACGCATGACGCCACGTGGAGTTCAACAGTACCCCCCACCCGTTCCGGCTCACGGCCATGGGGATGGGAATGTTGCAGAGGTTGTTGCGAATCCACAAATCGAACCGGTGTCCACGCCGCATGAGGTTGTCGCGCCCCGAATCCCCCAGCCCGTAAATACGCTCGTCCTTCGCCAGTCCGAACGAAATGGCGAACCCCTTGCCGACCGTCCGAGGCGCAATCGATACGTCGGCCGCCGAAATGCGCGACTTGAGGCGAAGCGTCCCCTGCGCCGCGTCCACGGAAAGTTCGGCGGCCGTCGTGGCAACCGTACCCCCCGTGCGCGTGAACGCCGCCGCCGGCCAGGTCTCTTTCAAGATGCCGTAGCGGTTCAGCCCGCTTTCCGTCCAAATGGCGGCATTGTTGGCATTTGTCCAGCTCTTCCGCACACGGAACAGATTGTCCGCCAGCACATCAACGCGCAAATCCGTCCCGTCACCCAACCGCGTCACCACGCTCTGCGCGTTCGGCGCGGCGGCGCGCCACAGCGGTCGCGCCTGCGTTCCGACAGCCGCGCCCATGGCCACGGACAGAACCATTATCCATCTTCTCATCCCCCGCAACTCCTTTCGTTTCGCTTATTTCGCCGTCACTTCACGGCAATTGAACAACGTGGCCGTATCGGGTGATTCGCCCAGCCCCACGGACGATTCCAGCCAGCCGTCGCGGCCGCGTCCGTCGTCGTCGTAGACGAGCAGCCCGACGCGCAGATCCGTCCCGCCGCCCAACGCGGATGCGTCGAGCGCGTTTTCGTAGACGGTTGTCGTACCCGTGCGGCGTACGGCCGTCAGCGCCACGCGCCGAACTTTCGCCCCCGGCCGCTTGACAACGAGCGTCACGCCGTCGCCGGCCGCCGCCATGTCATCGACCACCTCGACCTTCACGCCCCACGCGCCGTCCGCCCGACGGGCGAACCAAGCCTTGGCGGAGACATCCGCCGGACCCTTCCACGTCCGATCCGCGTTCGCGGGATCGGCTTGGTACAACTCCACGACGTGGCTGAAACGATCCAGCACAATCTGCGGCGCGACGGGATAGGCATCGGGCGGCATAACCAAATCGGGCAGGACAAACGTCGCGGCGGCGGCCAGATCGTCGGCTTCCGGAACGATGCGCGTCGCCTCTTCAAAAATGAATGCAACCGGCTCCATCGCCAGCGGCATGACGACCTGTCCGCCGACCACGGGCGTCTCCACGCGGTTGCCCATCACGTCGCAGCGCCAGACACGTTTCGCATCCGTCGCCACGCGCACCGGACACGGCGTTTGCGCCATCAAGTCCCATCCCGCGAGCACGGCGACGGCGCGTCCGTCGCGCACACCCTCCCAGCGACCGACGAGACGCGGCTCGGTGTCCGCAAGGAGTTCCTTGAACGCCAGGCGTCCGAAGATGTCGGACACCGCCGAAAACGCGGCCATCCCGGCGCGGGGATAGAAGTCGCCCGTCATCAGGCCATATCCCTGCTCGCCATCGGACGGATCGAACCCCGTCCCGCGCAGATTGTACCAAATGTAGTCCGTCGACCCGTGGCTCCACGCGAACAGCATCTTCTGCCAGACGCAAATCGCCACGGCGTCCTCCGCGCCGTTCACGGACGTCAACGCCGACTCGTTTGAATACCAGGGCTGACGAATGCCCTTTTCGGCGCGAAACTTGAAAACCTCGCGCAATGACCGGGCATAGATGCGGAACGCGCCGTGCAGATGAATCGGATAGACGTCGTAGGCGTCCTGCGCTTCGCCCATCATCCGCCGCTGGAAATTCTGCGCGAATCCCGGATGACGCGAATCAAGCGGACACGCCCATCCATTCGGAATGCAGACGACATCCGCACACCCGGCGTGAAGGCCGCGCATCGCCTCGCGTTGCATCCGAATGCCCTCGTCGATTGTCAGCGTTTCGGGACGCACAAGATCCCACTCGTTCCCGACTTCGTAGTAGGCGATTCGCGTCCCATAACGCGCCGCCAGTTTGCGACAGTAGTCCTCGTAGAGGCCGGGCCGGCACGGGAAGCAGTACGTCCGCCTCAGCTTGTTCGCCTCTGGCGTCTGCTTTTCCTGCGGCCGCGCCCAGTACGGCGTCCCGTACATGATGGCATCGAGCGAAATGCCGTGGGCTTCAAGTTCTTTCAGACCTTGCTCACACGCATCCCAGTTGTACACGCCCTCCTGCGGGCAGACCTGGGAGAACGCGAAGATGTCGCTCCGCGACAATTTGCATCCCATCGCCACCATCGCGTCCTGCGTCAGTGCGCGATCTTTCGTCGAGTAACGCATGATGTGGTAGTTCACGCCGAAACGAAATTCGTCTTTCGACCATTGCGGCGTAACCGTGCGCGACGGAAGCTTGGCGAACTGCACACGCGCATTCGCAAAACGCGCACCGTCCACCAACGCCGCGTCCACGCGGTAGATGCCGAACTTCGCGGGGACATCCAGCGGAATCTCCACCGTCGCACCTGCAGCCACCATCTGATCAAGCGGAATCGTCTGCCCCGCGCCCCAAAAGTCCGTCACGCGCAGCATTCCCTTCAACGGCAAGGCCTCAGTCGCACGGTTGGTCAGCCGCGCCATGGGACGATGCTCGGGACGATTGACGAGATGCAGGGGGTTGCCCGTCTCGACGTCGAGCTTGAACGCCTCGGCCTTCGTCCGACGCACGACGGCGTCCATGCCGCGCATCGTGAACGTGCGGTCGAGTACGTTTGTCGGCAACATGAACGCCAGATGCGCCAGATAACAGGCGGACGACGCGGGCAGATCCGTCTTGAAAACGACGTTGGACGAGTCCCACGGCGCGAAGAACTTTCGGACTTTTTTCGTCCGCTCGTCGCGCAAACCGAGTTCGACCCGCCCTCCGGGCACGGCGCGGGAAAGGCGCAGCGTCATCTCCGCCGGCCCGTCCCAGCGAACCGGTCCCGGCGGAAGGCCGACAGGATGTAGCCAGTCGTGCGACTTCGAAAGTGTGACGACGAGGGTGTCGTTCGTCGCGACGATTCCGCAAGTCGGCGAAGCGAAGCGATCCTTGCCCGTTTTGAGCGGCAGGACGTCGCGGTCCAGCGTCCGGCAGTCGCGCACAGGTTCGGCAAACGTCTCCAAGCGCTTGAAGACGACCTCGCCCTTTCCCACGGACGTCCAGTTGAAATTGAATTCGACAAAGCGGAGCGGGCCGTCGAATTTCGCGTTGAGATTCTGCGTTCCCCATGTTTCGCCCGAATGCGCCCCCTCCTCGACGCGGAAGCAAAGTCCCACGTCGTCGCCCTCGAGCGTATGAACGTCAATCGGACGGAACTGAAGGAACTCGCCCTGCGCGTCGCGGAACTTGAGCGCCATGTAAGACCCCAACGGACTTTGCCGCGGGCGCTTCATCACGAACCGCACGATCTGATTCGTCCACGTGAAGACGATTGCGGCCGGACCGTCCGCGACGAGCGAACAGTAGCCGCGCCCGTCATCTCGTGAACGATCAACGAGATAGTGCAACCCGTCCGTTTGACGGCTCGTTTGTTCGGCTCGGTCAGCCGGATTGGCGAAGCGACCGAAGTCCGGCCGCCAGCCCGGCGTTTTCGCAAAATCGACAATCGTCTCGGCCGGAAGAACGGCCGCCACAAACATCCACGCAATCCAAAAAATTTTCTTCATCGTTCATTACTCGTAGCGAAGGCAGTCAATCGGGTTAAGGCGGCTCGCGCGCCAAGCGGGGTAGAACCCGAAGAACATCCCCACGAACGCGGAGAAACAGAACGCCACCATCGTCGAACCGGCCTCGACGAGAATCGGCCAACCGAGCACGTCGCCAATCGCGCGGGCGCCGTACACGCCAATCGCCACGCCGATGCCGCCGCCGACCGTCGAAAGGAGAATCGATTCGAGGATGAACTGGCTCAGAATGTTCGCCGGCGTGGCACCAATGGCCATGCGCAGCCCGATTTCGCGGATGCGTTCGGTGACGGAGACAAGCATGATGTTCATGATGCCGATGCCGCCCACGAGCAGCGAAATCGCCGCCACGGCCGCCAACAAAACGGTCATCGTGTTCGAGACGCCGCTCATCGTCGACGTGATTTCCGCCATGTCAATGATGCGGAAATCGTCATCCGAATTCGCACCCAGCCGATGACGTTGGCGCAACAACGCCGTGATCTCGCGCTTCGCCTCGTCGATCTGATCCATTGAATAGAGCGACAACTTGATCTGGCGCACGTTGTCCGGGAATTTGGACGCCTGGAGGACGCGCTTGCACGTCGTATAGGGCACAAGCACGGCATCGTCCTGATCCTGCCCCATGCCGCCGACGCCTTTCGACTCCATCACGCCCTTCACGCGGAACGGCATATTGCCGATGCGCAACGTCCGCCCCGTAGGATCGCCCTGCGGGAAAAGGTTGTCCACGACGGTTCGGCCGAGCACACACACGCGGGCGCACTGTTTCTCTTCCTGCTCGGTGAAGAAGCCCCCCTCGTTCACCTGCCAGTTGCGAATCATCGGGAACTCCGTCGAGCACCCGTAGACGGTCGTGTTCCAGTTTTTGTCCTGGAACACGATCTGCATGGACGTCCGCACCTCCGGCGATTCGGCCTTGACCAGATGCGCGAGTTCGTGCCGAATCGCCAAACCGTCCAACGTGGTGAGCGACTGCCCCTCGCCGGCGCCGCCGTGGACACCGCCGGCCGCGTGGCGCTGTTCGCTGAAAATCATCACCACGTTGTCGCCCATCTTCGAGATTTCCGCCACCATGTTCGCGCTCGCCCCTTTACCGATGGCGAGCACGACGATGACGGCGGCAATCCCGAAGATGATGCCGAGCATCGTGAGGAACGACCGGGTCTTGTTTCGCCAAATGGCCCGAATCGCGACTCTGAGGATGCGGAAAAGGTTCATGCGCCTTTAATCACTCACCAGCCTTGATCTTGTCCCAGGCCTTGTTGTAGAGTTCCATCACGGCGGGCTGGTCGTCAAAGCCCTTCAACACCTGACCGCGCTTGAGCGTGGCCTCGTCCAGAATGATGGTCTTGCGGTAGTCCGCGTCAAGCGCCGCAATCGCGGGCGCCACGGGCGACGGGCCGCAGAGATACTCCATGTTCGTCTTGGCGATTTCGGCATCGTAGACGAAGTTCATGAACGCATAGGCCAGATCGACCTGCTTGGAGGCGGAGGAAATGACCATTTCATCGAACGCAATCGTGTAGCCCTCCTTCGGCAAGGCGAAACCGATGTCGGGGCGCGGTGCCGCGCCCGCCTCCTCGTCGCCCACGATCACCTGCGTCGTATCCGTGGAATACCCGTGCCCGAGCGAAATCGCGCCGGAGGCGACTTCCGTCTTGTAACTCTCCGCGTCGAACTTGCGCACGTTGGCCTTCCATTTCAGAATCTGGTCGACCGCCTTGTCGATTTCAACCGCGTTCGTCGAGTTAATCGAATAGCCCAAATACATCAGCCCGGCGCCGATGACTTCGCGCTGGTCATCGAGCAACGAGACGCGCCCTTTCAACGCCGCATTGCCGAGAATCGCCCAGCTCCCGACGTCCGCGCCGGCGGGAATCTTGTCCTTCACATAGGCGAAACCCGTGTACGTGACGGCATAGGGGACGCTGTAGGTGAACGCGGGATCGATGATCTGCGAGGTAAAACGCTTGTCGAAATTCTTTTTGACGTTGGGGAGCTTGGCATGATCCAACTCGAGAATCATCCCTTCCTTCGCCATCGTGTTGACCTGATAGGAACTGGGCATGATCACGTCGTAGCCCGTCGCGCCGGCTTTGAGTTTCGCGTACATGGACTCATTCGAGTCGAATGTATCCACGACGACCGTACAGCCGTGTTTCTGCTCGAAGGCCTGCAACACGTCGGGCGCAATGTAGTCCGTCCACGTGTAGATGTGGAGTTCGGGTTTGGCCGGGCCGCAACCGGCGAAAACCGCCGCGACAGCAGCGGCGGCGAGGGTGACATTGAGTTTCATTCTTTTTCTGAACCCATTTCGTTGTTACCATCGGCTCGACGGACTTCCGCCGAGACAAACAAGAGGTATTTTAATGGATTTCCCCCTGGGATGCAATTCCAGAATCCGCACAGGGGGGGGGGACATTTCTGCGTTCCACACACGGGACGCAGAACCCAACCCGACGCTCAGGCCGCTTC
>CAZTHR010000082.1:0-9246 GCA_964613265.1 uncultured Lentisphaeraceae bacterium
CGATGCCGAGGCGTTTTTCGATGTCTTCGATCGTTCCGCCCTTTGTCTCCGGCATGAAGAAGACCGCCCAGAGCAACTGGACAAGCATCATCGCCGCGAAAAAGCCGAACGCCCACGTGCCCGCTTTTTCGGCCACCACGGGGAACGCCCAGGAAATGAGCGTGCACATGAACCAGTGGGTGAAGCAGCCAAGCGCCTGTCCCTTCGCACGGACCGCGTTCGGGAAGACCTCGCTGATGTACACCCAGATCACCGCACCCGACGAACAGGCGAAAAACGCGATGAAACCGAGAATCCCGATGACGGCGAGTGTGGCGTTGCAACCGGCACCCAACGACAACTGCCACGCGACGAGCGAGTGCATGAGAATCATGAGCGCCGATCCGCCGATAATCATCACGCGGCGGCCGAACTTGTCAATGACGAAGAACGCGAGCACCGTGAAAATCAAGTTCACCGTCCCCACGCCCATTGTCCCCGCGAGGGATGCCATTTCACTGCCTTGTCCGAAAATCATGTCGAAAATACGCGGCGCATAGTAGTTGATCGCGTTGATACCCGACACCTGGTTGAAGAACGCGATGAAGAACGCCAGCAGAATCGGCTTGAGGTACTTGCGCTGGAAAAGCCGCACCGTGCCACTGCCGCCAATGTCCTTGAGCGACGTCTCGATTTCGTCCATGATGTCCGCCATCGTCTTGCCCGCTTCAGCGAAACCGATGCGCGTCAGCACACCTTCCGCCTCGGCGCGACGACCGACGCGCACCAGCCAGCGCGGCGATTCGGGAATCGTCGTGAGCAACGCCATGAAGAGGAAAATCGGCAGACACTCCATGCCAAGCATCACGCGCCACTTCACCATCTCCACCGTCATCGCGTTCGTCGCGAACATCTGCGCCAACCACATGCAGAGGTCGTTGAACCACCCGCCCTGCGCCATCCACCGCGCCACGAAGTAGTTTGACACATAGGAGATGAGAATGCCGAAGACGATGTTCAGCTGGTTCATCGCCACGAGACGCCCGCGCAGACGTCCGGGCGAAATCTCCACGATGTAGAGCGGCACGACGACGGAGACGCCGCCGATCGCCAGCCCGCCGATGAACCGGAACCAGCCCAGCAGATGCGGCCCGTACGTCTGACTCGTCGGCGTGAACGCGCACCCCACGGCCGAAACGAGGAAGAGCGTGCCCATCAGCCACAGCGTCGGCCGCCGCCCCCACCTGTCGGACGGCGCCCCCGCGCCGAACACGCCAATGACCGTGCCAATCAACGCCACCGAAACGATGAACCCATGCCAGAACGCACTTAGGCCGAACTCGTTCTGAATCGCCTTCTCACAGCCAGAAATCACGCCGGAATCGAAACCAAACAGGAAGCCGCCCAGCGCGGCCACGACGACAATATAGAACAGAAAACGATGCATCTCTTTTTTCTCCGATTAAACGTAAAACGTATGGACGCCCTCACTTGACCTTCCGCACGCGAACGACCGTCGTCGCGTGGGCCGGCACCATCGCGGAATACCCTTCCTTGAACGCGCCGAGATCCTTCTGCCGCCAGAGATCGCGTACGGCGTACGTGCCGTCCAGCCCGGCGAACGACCAGCGCACGTAGATGCCGCGCGCGAACGGATAGCGGTTCACCGCGCCGAACACCCAGTCGCCGTTCGCCATCGGACGCGCCCAGATGTCGGAGGCGTCGTCATGGTAGACGCGCCCCGCCTGGCGGCCAAGCGCGTCCTGGTTGACGGCGATGATCTCGTCGTTCACGAGCAGACTCTTCGTGAACGCGTCGAGTTCCGTCAAGTCGTTGCCAAGCAGCAGCGGCGCGTTGAGGAGGCACCACAGCGACATGTGCGTGTACTGTTCGTTCTGCGTAAGATACGTCGGGTGACGTCCGTCCGCCGTCGAGACGATGCCCAGCACCATCATGTCCGGATCGCACCAGAAGCCCGGCCGCGTGTACTTGTAGGCGTCCGCATAGCTTTCCGTCGCGTTGATCAGACACGTCCAACTGTCCTTCAAATCACCCCAGCTACGCCACACGTTCGCGCCAGCCTCCTCACCCCAGGCCTGAACGTTGCCCATGCCGTACTGACAGAACGCATGGACGATGTCGCGGTTCTGCTGACGAAGGGCCTTGGTCATCAGACGATACGGTTTCGCGTAGTCGTCGACCGTCGGCGTCCGTCCGTGCGTTTCCGCGCCGAAGACCTGTCCGTAGCTGCACCAGTCGTGCTTTAGATAGTCGTACCCCCAGTCGGCCCACGTCTTCGCGTCCTGGAACTCGTGACGGTAACTGCCCGTGCACCCGCCGCACGTGTACGCGCCGGGGGACGAGTAGAGGCCCGCCTTGAAGCCAAAGTCGTGAATGTAGTCCGCCAACGCCTTCATGTCCGGGAAGCGCTTGTTCGGATTGATCGTACCGTCCGGCAGACGCTCCGGCCCGGCGACCGTCGCGTCACGCGCCGCCGCGCCGGGATTGTTCTGCCACCAGTCGTCGATATTGACGTACGCCCAGCCGTGGTCGGCGAGGCCGCTCTCGTGCATCGCCTTCGCCGTGGCGCGGATCTTCGCGTCCGACACGCTGCCGCCGTAGATGTTCCAGCTGTTCCAGCCCATCGGCGGCGTGAGGGAGATTTTCTCACCGACTTTCAACAGGAACGTCCGCTCCGCCTTCCCCTTCGCGTTTTCCGCCGTGAAGACGATCGGATAGTCGCCGGCCTGCGCCACCGCGCCGCCGAGAATGCCCTTCTCCGCGTCAAACGTCGCGCCGGGCGGAAGTCCCCGCGCCGACATTTTCAGCGGACGTTCGCCGGAGACGGGCAGACGATAGATGATTGGATGCCCCGGCCGGACGCCCCAGCGGTCGGCGCCGTTGATGCGCGGCACGGCGGGAACGGGCGGCGTGAGAATGCCCAGCTGTTCCCGCGCATTGCGCGTGTTGTCAGGCTCCAGCGTTCCGCCAGCTTCCAGCGTGAACGCCGCGTCCGCCCAGTCGCCATGCCCCATCAGGTAGCCGGCCCAGTGTCCGCCGTCCGTGCATTCCAGCACGATTTCCCGTGCGCCCGCCAGATCGGCATGGAGCGAGACGGGCTTGTCCTGCTCTTTCAACACGCCGCTGTCCGCCACCTTCTTTCCGTCGGCGTAGACGCGGAACGACACGCAGCCCCAGTTCTTGCGCGTGCACCAGGATTCGGGATACTCCTGCGCCTCGCGGTCGATGCCCACGACGGCGTCAAACGCCTTGACCTTTCCGTTCGCCTTGAAAAACATCACGCTCTCCGCATGAGTCCCCACGCCGCGCGCGTAGGTCTTGTCGCCGAGACGAATCGGCTTGCCGAGCAGCGAACGCCGCATCTGCGGGCGGCGGTTCAGACCGCACGTCGCGCCGGAGAGATCGAACTCGTCCAACATCCGCCGTTCCATCTCGGCGAACGCGGCCAGCGACACGCCCGCCGCACACAGAACAAGTCCCCAAAATTTCGTCTTCATGTCTTTTTCCTTCCTCTGTCATTTACCCGCATCGGGCAATACGTCCTTGAAAAACCGACGGCACTCGTCAAGCGTTCCACCCGCTGTCCGGCACGACGCCTCGCCCGTGGCGGGGTTGTAGACGCCCAGATAGGGCAAACGCCCGTCCTCCGGCGCGCAGAACGACAGGAACGTCTCCCTGTGGTCGAGATCATCCACCTGCAGTTTCAGATACACGCATTTCGCCGAATCGAATTTCAACGGCCCGCGTTCCTGCAAGGCATAGAACTTCAGACAACGCGGACACTTCTGACGACCGAGCGACATCACAACGACCTTGCCGTCCTTCGTCGCCTGGTCAATCGCCGCATGAACGTCGCCCGCAAAGAACGGCCCTGTCTCCTTCTGGACATCGGGCGTCGCACATCGGCCGCCCGTCAGAAACGTCGCCCCCGTCGGCAGTTGGCACGCATCGGCCGTACAGACGCCATTCGTCTGCACCTCGCCCGACAGGGCGGCACACGACAACGCGGCCCAAATCAGAACGCCATTCGTCTTCATCGTATCGTCACGCTCCTTTTCAGACGGCCAGTTCAACGCGCTTGATGACCTGATCCTGGAACGGCTTGTCGAGTTCGACGAAATACCCACTCCAGCCCCACACGCGCACAATCAAGTGGCGATGGTTTTCCGGATGCTTCTGCGCATCGAGCAATGTCTCGCGGTTGATCGCGTTGATCTGCAGCTGGTGTCCGCCCCGGTCGACAAAAAACTTCACGAGCGCGGCGACTTTCTCCACGCCGTCCGCCTCGCGGAACGCGCTGTCGTGGACTTCGATCGTGAGCGGCCCGCCGTTGCACACTTTTTCAAGGTTGGGTTCCGTGAAGGAGCGAATGACGCTCAACGGCCCTTTCACAGGCACGTCGAGCGACGGCGCGTAGTTCGCGCCAAACGGTTCGCCCTTCAAGCGGCCGCACGGCGAGGCGTTGAGCTCGTTCGCGTGCCAGATGTAGTACATGGCCGAACCCGTGCCCGGACGATAGATGCCGCCACGGTCGTTCGTACGCCCGGCGAGCGCATCCGCCCAAACGTCGACAACCGCCTTCGCCAGCGAATCGACCGACTCGTCCGCATTGCCCATCTTCGGCGCATGGCGGGCGGCGGCCAACAGATCGGGACGTCCTGCGAAGTCCGTGTCGTCCATCTTCACGAGTTCCGCCATGGTGACGACCTTCTTCTCAAAGACGAGTTCGCGGATGGCGGCCAGTGAATCCACCGCCACGGCGATCCCCGTACCGTGAATGCCGAAGTTGTTATACTTCGCGCCTTTGCAGATATCGCGGGCGCGTTCAATGCACCCCGTGGAAATGACGGAGACGAACGGTCCCGGCAAAACTTCCACGTGCGCGTACGTGCGTTGGAGCTTGTCGCACCGGCGGACGACCTCGCGCCGAAATTCGTCGAAGAACGCCTCGAACGACGGCTGTTCGCCCGTGCGCATCGCGGCGTCGACACACGCGGGCATGGACACGGCGTCGATGTTGTTGATGTCCAGCCCGCACCCGGGGATGATGAACTCCCAACACGCCGCCACCGAGTAGTCGCGTGCGTCCGCGCGTTCATACCCCCATTTCAGCAGAGCGGGAATCACCACGTCGTCGTTCGCGTACTGCGGGAATCCGAGACCGGCCTTCGTCAGTTCCGTACCGAGCAGATAGACGTCCTTCGGCGTATTCTTGTCCACGCGCAGATTGATTTTCGGATCGACGAGCTTCAGTTCGCCGCACGCCTTGAGGGCGAGACGCGAAAGGAGGTTGAACGCGGGCTGGCCGTCACGAGTCTGCCCGCCCAGCATGACACTCTGCCCGTTGTCGCCTTGCTGGACGCCAATGTAGAGGTCGCTGTCGCGATTGCAGGCAATGAAAAACTCTTCCAGTTCCTCCAGCGCCGTCTCCTCCGTCAGACGCCCCGCCGCGAGATCGGCTTCGAGATAGGGAAACAGATACTGGTCGATCCGCCCCAGTCCGCAATGGTACTCGCCCTCGCACCACAGCGTGAAATGGAGAATCCGCAGAGACTGCAACGCCTCATGGAACGTGCGGGCGCCGTGCGCCGGAACCTGCGCAAGCGTCTCCGCGATTTTCGTCCGGCCATCTGCAATGGCCGCATCGCGATAGCGGGCCACCAGATCGAGGACGGCGAGAACCGAACGCCGGGCGTTCTGAAGGAACGTAAAACCCTCCGTGTCGTACTCCGCCCAGCACCGAACCATGCGCCGTTCGATTTCGGCGAGACGTGCGGAAAGCCCGTCGCGAATCGTCGGCCCGAAATCCGCCGTGAGGTTGAAGACGACGCCCTTCTCGCCAAATGCCGTGCCTGCCGCACGACGCGCCGCCATTTCAGCGTCGGAATGCAGATCGGGAATCTGCTTCACCGTGCGGAGAAAGGCAATCGTCTCCCCCTCCATGAACGCGGGGCGTTCGGCCTTGAGCATTTCCTCCAAACCACGCTGGGCGCGGGTGGAATCGTCAACGCCGTCCGAGATGAAGCCGTCCAGCAAAGGCTTCCAGTCCACGTCGCGGCGAAATTTCGCCTGTTCCTTGTCGAACGTTGCGTGCAACAGTTTTTCGATGCGTTCCGTCATTTTTGCATTCCTCCGTACGGAATTCGTTTTAGAGATAGCGTTTCAGATAGCCTTCAAGTTTTTCGCCGAGACGTTCCTCAAGCCACGGCGTCACCTGCCAGAAGTCGCGCAGGTCGAGGTAGTCGGATACCGCCCCTCCTTGGCCCGGCTTCACGCCCCACTCCGCGCGCAACAGGATGTTCCGCGCCGTGGCGTCCGGCGAGACAAATTCAACCACCTGCGTCTTGTAGCCGAGGATGCGCAGAATCAACGCGCGAAAACCGTCCGTCAGAATGTCGCAGAGACGTTCGCGCAGAATGCCCTGACGCAACACGCCCGCGAACGCGCCCGCGCCAGTTGCGCCCGATGCAACGCCCTTGCCGAGCACCTTCTGGAGTTCATGCTGGCAACAGGGGGCGCTCACGATGTAACGGGCTTTCCACTCGACGCCCTTCGCAAGCGCCTCGTCCGTCGCCGTGTCGCAGGCGTGGAGCGAGACGACCATGTCGGCGGGCGACGGGCCGACATCGCGTCCGCGTTCTTTCAAAAAGGCCGCAAGGTCGAACGCGGCAAGGTCGCTCGTCGCCACAAGCACCCGATCCGCCACGTCGAGCCGTTCGGCCATCTGGGCCGCCGCCGCCGTGACGTCCGATCGACGGTCGACGCCCACCACGCACACGTCCGTAAACCCAAGCGCCTGCGTCAGATAGAAATAGAGCGACAGCGTCAAGTAGGCTTTGCCGCATCCACCGTCCACAATCGTGAACGGCCGCGTCTTCTCCGTCTCCTCTTTCAGAACGTCCGCGACGATTTTCAGAAACTCGTTCACCTGGTCGTACTTGCCGCGCATCGAGGCGCGGATCTGTCCCGATCCATCGGCAAGACCAATCGTCCGCAACAGGGCGGCTGAATCGAACGCGGTCAGCGGGACTTTCTTCACGCGGTCGTGCGGCTTCACTTCCACGGCGCGATCCATCGTCGCCGAACGCGACGCCATCACGTGCCCCTTTTTCGTCACGCGGACGTGCAAATCGCCCGTGGCCGTCATCAAGTGGAGTTCGCGCGCGCCCTTCTGGGTGATGATTTCCTCCAAACCCTCCGCCGCGCCGTTCGCATTGAAGTTCTTGACGCGCACCTGGCCGTCGTCGACCATCTCCGCCTGAAAACGTTTTTCGCCGCCGATCAACACCGGTCGCATCGAAATGCGGAACGTCTTGCCGTTGCGGCGCACGGTCTGGACGATTTTCATAAAGCCCTCGCCCAACGTCCGCGCACGGATTTCTTCGGCCAGTCCCGCGTCAAGTTCACCACGTTCCATTGTATGTTCTCTTCCTTCTCTTAATCCCAATCCGCCGTCACAACGGCAGTCAGCGCTCGGTCGTAGGCCTCCTGCGGCAGTTCGTCGACCATCTGAAATGGATAGGCCACGCCCAATTTCACCGCGTGCGCATCCGCCTTGGCCAGCAACCGATCGAACCACCCGCCGCCGTAGCCCAAACGCGCCCCCTGCGGCGTGAACGCCAGGCCGGGCACAATCCACACGCCCACGTCCTCGGCGGCGATTTCATTCACCTCTACGGGTTCGGGGATGCGGTGGCTGCCTTCGGCCAGCGTCGTCGCGTTCGTGTAGGCGCCCAGCACGTACACCCCATGCGCGGCGTCCCAGCACGGCACGGCCACCGTCACGTCCTCCGCCCACAACGCTTCCACGAGCGGCGTCACGTCCAGTTCGTCCTGCGTAGCCAGATAGACGGCGAACGGCTTTTTCGCCGCGAGCGCCTCCTGAACGTCCGTCCGCGCCAGAATATTCGCGCACACCGCCGCCGACGCCGACGCGCGGTCGTCAGCATCGACCGATCGTCGCCGATGACGCATTTCGTTTCGGATTTCCGTTTTCGTTTTCACAATCTTAAGTCCCCCGTCGTTCATTCCACGTCGAACTTCTCGGCGATTTCGCGTCCGACAACCTCATACCGCCAGCCCTGGGCGAGTGGATTCGTATCGTCCAGCGGATTGTCGACCCACGCCGTCACCGTGGCGCGATTGGCGATGACGGACGGATCGACATGAATAGCCTCGCCTTTTTCACGCAGGAATTTCATCGCCTCGTCCGCCGCCGCCAACACGGCTGAAATGTAGCGCGGATGCGGATCGTCCGGCAAGTCGTCCTCCGGAAGATCACACGCGGCACGGATGGCATGGACGTAGGCGGCCGTCAGCAAATCGCGCTGGCCACGATTTTTGAGACGATGGTTGAAACGAAGCTGCGCCGGATCCGTACACGCCGCCGCCGCCATATCCGCCAGCGACTCGTCCTTGCCCAGCCACGTGCGGGGAAGATTCCAATCACGCGCCGTCGTTTCACGCACGGCGGCCAGCGCACGTAGAATCGCGTAGCCGCGCCTGTCTAGACGCACACGACCGCACTTGACGCGCTTCCAGATTTCATCGGGATCCGCGTCACCGTAGAGGGCTGGATTGTCGTAAATCCGCTGCTCCTCATCCAGCCACGCCCGCGTCCCCAGCGCATCGGACTTCGTCAGCAACGCCGTACGCAACGCGCCCAGATAACGCACATCGTCGAGCGCATAGGCGATTTGCGCTTCCGTCAGCGGACGCTGGCTCCAATCCGTCACCGTCTCCGTCTTGGGCAGCCCGACGTCAAGAACCTCGAAAAGGAGTTTCTGGAGGGACATCTTCGCAGGATAGCCGGCGAACGCGGCAGCCAACTGCGTGTCGAACACGTTCAGCGGCTTCGCGCCCGTCCAGTGATAGAGGTGGTCGAGATCCTGATGCGCGTCGTGCAAAACCTTCACCACGTCCGGATTCACGATCAGCGCGGCCAGCGGCGCGGTGTCGAGTCCCGTCAGACAATCCACCGTCCAGCTTGTACCATCCGCCGCGCCCAGCTGGACGAGACATAGAAACGGACGATTCGTGTTGCGCCAGACGAACTCCGTGTCGAGCGACACGAGGCCTTCACGCGCCAGACGCGCACACACGTCTTCAAGTTCCTGCCGATTGCGGATCATGCGACCTCCACGTGTGAACGCCGCGTGTCTGTTCTACCAAATAAATGTCCCATATGCGTCTTGTCTCAAACTTCCTTTTGACCGTTAGTATAGCACATTCAACGGCCGTGCGGAC
>CAZTHR010000083.1:0-9181 GCA_964613265.1 uncultured Lentisphaeraceae bacterium
TAAATTCTTTTCATCATCTCTCATGGATGATATAATTTCTCACATGAATTCAGATTTTGACTTGATTGTTGTCGGCGGCGGACACGCCGGAGCAGAGGCGGCACTCGTCGCCGCACGTATGGGGGTGTCTACCCTTCTCGTGACGAGTCTCGTTTCATCGATTGCAAAAATGCCTTGCAACCCATCCATCGGTGGACTTGCCAAAAGTCATCTCGTTTTTGAACTCGATGCCCTCGGTGGTGAAATGGGATTCAATGCTGACCTCACGTCGTTACAAGAGAAAACACTGAACACTAGCCGCGGCCCCGCCGTCCAAGCCACCCGTGCCCAATGCGACAAACTCGCCTATACGTCTCGTATGCAAAAGGTTGTGAAAAACCAGTCCCATTTGACCGTATTCGAGGATGCAGTTGTTCGTATTCTGACAAACGATTCGGGCAATCGCGCAATCGGCGTTCAAACACAGACACATGGTATGATTTCGGCGAAAGCCGTTGTTCTCACGGCAGGAACTTCCCTGCGCGGACGTACCTTCATCGGAAAAGAATCAAAACTATCCGGTGGTGACGGTCGCCCTGCTGTTGATGAACTCAGTCATTCCCTTTCAGATCTTGGTTTCAGTCTGATTCGTCTTAAAACAGGTACACCTCCGCGCCTCTCGGCCGAAAGCATTGATTTTTCAAAGACAATCGTTCAACCAGGAGAAGATAATCCACCTTATTTTTCCCTTCGAACACGATATATTCTTTCGCAAATTCACCATGTGCCACGTGGCACACAGTGGATTAAGGACGAAAACACACCATCAAAATCGAACACTGGAGAAATAAACGACACCTTGCTCACTGGACAATGTGCCACGTGGCACACAGATGATAAACAAGACAACAAGCATCCAAAAAAAGATCATCGCAGAGATCTCTATTCTGTACACGGTCAAAACTCTGGTCAAAATCAAAATTGTCCCATCTCTCATTCATGTGCCACGTGGCACATGAATGAAAATACATCAATTCACTCGACTTCTTTTCCAGAAGAAACGAATGACAATTATGAATGTGCCACATGGCACATTTGGGCAAAATACGGTGCACCATGGTCTCTCAACAGTCCAAAAATGAACTGTTTTGCAACCCATACCACGCCAAAGTCTCATCAAATCATCCAAGATAACCTCGATAAAAGTGCCCTCTATGGCGGTGCCATTATTGGAACGGGGGTACGCTACTGTCCGTCCATTGAGGATAAGATTGTCCGATTCAAGGATGCAAACAGTCATCACGTCATCCTTGAACCCGAAGACCGTGCAGGAACCATTATCTATCCAAATGGGTTGTCCAACAGTCTTCCGCGTGATGTACAGATTGAACTTGTCCATTCCGTACCCGGACTCGAAAAAGCCGAATTTCTTGCCTATGCCTATGCAATCGAATACGATGGTATTGATGCGCGCGAACTGAAGCACTCACTGGAGTCCAAGCGTATCGAAGGGCTTTTCTTTGCTGGCCAAATCAACGGAACGACAGGATATGAAGAGGCGGCCGCACAGGGCATTATGGCTGGCATCAATGCAGTGTTCAAAATTCGTGGCGAAGAGCCTCTTGTCTTCAGTCGGCAGGATGCCTATATCGGCGTCATGATCGACGATCTGGTGACGAAGGGGACAGACGAGCCTTATCGAATGTTTACTTCCCGTGCTGAACGTCGCCTCATTCTACGGCAGGACAACGCCCGTTACCGCTTGATGGCCGCCGCCGAACGTGTCGGCGTTCTTCCATCGAACATTCGTGTTGAAACACAACGCAACCATGCATTCATCCAATCTGAACTGGATCGTCTCCGTACAACGCATAAGGGGAATGCAAGTCTAATCAGTCTGCTTCAGCAACCGGGAAAGACGTACGAAAGTCTCGCTGAACACCAGAACGCAGACACCCATCAGTATACCACCGACGTTCTCAAGGAAATTGAAATCGAGGCGCGGTATGAAGGGTACATCCGTCATGAACGGCTGGCCGCTGAACGGGCGAAACGCGACGAACAGGTGACGATTCCCACATGGCTCGACTACGATGCGTGCGAGGCTGTACGGTATGAAAGTCGGGAGAAACTCAAAAAGTACAAACCCGAAAATCTTGCACAGGCCGCACGGATTCCAGGTGTCAATCCAGCTGACATCGCCGTTCTCTCCATCATCATCAAGCGCGGACACGTCTAATCCTAATCCAATTGATTCACGTTCATCTAAATGTATCATATCATTTGATTATGTTTATGTTATGCGTCATTAATCAATTTTTTAGAAGACTTATCAACAGCCCCTTTTTCTGATATAATAAATGCATGAATTTTGAAAAGAATAAAATGAATCAAGAATTTTTCCGTTAGCACAAATCGCATGGGCTTATCCTCCGTCATAGTTAAAATTAAAAAACTGTCTGTTCATTTATTGAACTCACTGTTTTTCAAACAAAAGACGTCAACCAGAACGCAAAAGGGCGAGATGTCTGCCAGTGTGGCGTCCATCCGCGATTTTGTCATGATTCCGAAGTTGAAAGCGTCCTCAAAGGAGGATGCCATCGACAAGATGATTCTGGCCATTCAGCAGAAATATCCGTTCTGTTTGCACGACGTCGCCCAAGTCAAGGCGGATGTCATGCGGCGGGAAGCGTCGATGCCGACGGGGTTGGATCACGGCATTGCCGTGCCGCACGGCCGTACAAACGCCGTCACACGGATTCTTGGTTCCGTGGCTCTCGTCGACAACTCGGAAAACGAAAACGGCGCGATTTCGGATTGGGAGACGATTGACCATTCGAAAATCCAAATCATCGTCCTCACGCTCGTCCCGGAGGATGCTCAAAGACCCTATCTCCAAATCATGGCGTTCATCACGCATCTTCTTCACAGGGATTCGGACGATCTTCTCCTCTGCAAGACGGCACGTGAAATGGCCCGATTTTTCGACAAGTCAATTTAACGCCGCATACGCGCTCAAGTTCAAAAGGACATCGTACGTTCATGGAAGTCAAGCCGACAGACGCCTTGTGGAACAGCGTCGTTTCCCAGTTGAAAAATTCTCTTCCGACGGAAGAGAAACGAGATCGCGTTGACCGTTATTTTGCGCTTTTTCTTTCGCATGAAGTCGTAGGCGACCGTGTCGTCATCGGCGTTTCCGAACAAATCCAGGTCGATCTTTTCACGCCGCTCTACGCCGCGCCGCTCCTCAACGTCTTCCACGACCTAGGATTCGTAAACATCCGAGAGGTGGCATTCGTGGTGAAGACGGCCGCGCAGACTGTCCCCGCCCCCACGCCAAAACCCGAACTGCTGAAAGCCGCCACGCCGATACCGACGGAACCGCGTGCCAACACCGTCCAGAAGCCGCGCGGCATTCCGTCTACCATGCCGCTCCATGAAGAGTACACGTTCGCCAATTTCGTCAGCGGCCCGTCCAATTCGTTCGCCCATTCGGCAGCGTTGGCCGTCGCCAAGGGGCCTGGACGCACGTCGTACAACCCGCTTTTCATCTACGGGGGCACTGGTCTCGGCAAGACGCACCTCATGGAGGCCATCGGGCACTACGTTTTGGAGAAATACCCGCGCCTTTCCGTCTGCTTCACGACAGCCGAAACGTTTTTGAACGAGTACGTCAACGCCCTCATGAACAAAGACCTTCCAAATTTCCGCGAACGCTATCGGAAGGTTGATTTACTCTTGATTGATGACGTTCAGTTCATCGCCGACAAAGAGAAGATCCAGGAAGAGTTTTTCAACACGTTCAATGAGTTGATGCTCTACCACAAGCAGGTCGTCCTGACGAGTGACGTGGCACCCAAAGATTTGAAAGGCTGCGAGGAACGTTTGACGGGACGGTTTCAGCAGGGCATGGTCGTCGAGGTCGAATCGCCGTCCTACGAACTGCGTCTGGCGATTCTCAAATCGAAAGCGCAGAGTACGCACCGCATCGTGCCAGATGACGTTCTCGCCTATATCGCCAAGAACATCACGTCGCACGTCCGCGCAATCGAGGGTGCATTGCGCCGTGTTGTCACGTTCATGGAACTCAACGCCGCGATTCCGTTATCACTGGAAATCGCGCGCCATCTACTGAAAGATTCGATCGAGCAGGAAAAAACGATCAAAGACCTCACGGTCAACGAAATCATGCAGACCGTTGCGACCTACTACGGTGTCAAAATTTCAGATATTTTGTCCTCACAACGGACGCAAACGCTCGTCACGCCACGCCAAGTGGCCATGTTCCTCTCGCGCAAGTTGACGACGAAATCGCTTCCTGAAATCGCGACGGCGTTTACCAAAACGCACGCCACCATCCACCATGGAATGCAGGCCATTCAGAAGCGGCTCGACGTGGAGAACGACTTGCGAAAGGCCGTCGATGAAATCACCGTTTCGCTCGGAAGGAGTTTCTCGGATTTGAAGACGAATGACAACCTGTGACTTTCCAGTCGATAGCCTGTCGACAAGTCCCTCATTTGTCAACAGGTCGTCAACCGCCCGAAGGGTTGCCAACGGGCGTCGACAGAAATCGAAAAAGTTCTCAACAGGTTGGACAGGCGGAACACCCTATGAAACAAAGGGCAAAACGAGTTGTGAACAATATCAACAGGAACTACTAGTAATAAAATAATCCTTCTTTACATACCTCTATCTAATAGGGTAAAATCTTCCTAACCATTTTTATCAAATCGAAGTACAACCAAAAGGAGTTGACAATGAAATTCAAAATCGTTCGTTCAAAGTTTCTTGAAGGTCTCAAGAAAGTCCAGAACGTCGTGACGAACAAAGGTGCGTTGAAGATTCTGCAGAACGTGCTGCTCGAAGCGAACGACAAGCAGTTGTTCATGACTGCGACCGATCTTGACATTTCAATCCGATCTGTCGTGCCGTGCGAAGTCCTGGCCGATGGTTCGACGACGCTGCCCGCGAAGATGCTGTTCAATACCGTCAGTTCGGCGGCGGAGGGGTTTGTTGAAGTGGATGTCAATGCGGCGGACATGGCGGTTGTCACGGCTGGGTCGGCGATGTTCAATCTACCAGGGATGTCCGTGGCCGACTATCCCACGTTGCCGAAGGACACAGATTCGTTCGAGTACGTCGTCCCGCAGATCATCGTGAAGGAAATGCTGCGCAAGACGGCCTACGCCGCCACGCAGGACGACACGCACAAGAATCTGCGTGGCGTGTTGATGTCGTTCAAGGACGGCAAATTGACGATGGTCGCCACGGACGGCCGCCGCCTGGCACTCGTGGAGCACGAAATCGAGATTCCGGTCGACGCCGAGCGCGATGTCATTTTGCCGTCGAAGGTCGTGTCTGAACTCCAGCGTTCGCTTTCGAGCGAGGGTGACGCGCGTATCACGATCGAGAAGACGCAGATTTCCTTTAATCTGGGCGATACGCGCATCTACTCGAAACTGCTCGACGAAGTTTATCCGAACTACCGTCAGGTCATTCCGCAGGAAACGGCGGAACATATCGTCATCGAACGGCAGTTGCTCTTGGCCTCTCTCGACCGTGCCCGCGTCATGATGCAGGACGAATCGAATTCCACGAAGTTGACGTTCGACTCGAACCAGCTGACCGTTTCCGCCAATGCGTCCGACGGCAGTTCCGTCCGCGACATTGTGCCGATCAAGTACGACGGGCCGCGTATTGAAATCGTCTTCAATCCCAGCTACGTCATTGAACCGCTCAAGGCCATCGACGAGGATGAAGTGACCATTGAACTGAACAGCGGGACGCAGCCGGCGCTGCTGAAGTGCTCGATTCCGTTCCTCTATGTGATGATGCCGCTCCGCGTGAGCTGAGCGATCCGTCCGACAATCTGAATCGCAGGTAGAAGGGTAGGAGACGATGAGACTCTGGACGGATCGGAAATATCCGATTATTCTGTCCTGTGCCAAGGAACTGGCACCCTGGACGGAGATCGAGGTCAAGAAGATGGGCTATCGCCCCATCGACATGACGGAGAACACGGTTGTCGTGGAAGGTAACATGCGGGATGTGTTCAAGTTGAACTTGAATCTTCGCACGGCACATCGCGTGTTGGTGCCGCTTCTGCGTACGACGTGCCGCCATGTGCGCGAGCTTTACGAGAAAGTCGGGACAATCGATTGGGAAAATCTGCTTGAAGTTGATGGTTATTTTTCCGTCGCGTCGGTTGTCCATAATGATACGATTCGCGATACGCGTCTGCCGTCGCTCGTCGTGAAGGACGCGATTGTAGACCGTATGCGTCTGAAACTCGACCGTCGGCCGGATTCGGGGTCTGATTACGACCGCGGAGCGTCCGTCTTCGTCCATTGGGAGGACAACCGCGCCATCATCTATCTTGATACGAGCGGGACGCCGCTCTCCAAGCGCGGCTACCGTAAGATTCCGGGTTCGGCTCCCATGCAGGAAACCCTGGCGGCGGCTTGCATCCAGGCGTTGGGCTGGGATGCGAAAACGCCGTTTATTTCGCCAATGTGCGGTTCGGGGACGCCCGCCATCGAGGCCGCGTTGATGGCCATCAACCGTGCGCCGGGTTCGCTTCGGTCCCATTTTGCGTTCATGGACATCAAGGGCTGGTCGCAAATCATTCCGAACGAACGTGCGCCCCGCGCCGCACCCCGTCAGCGGTTCGGCGTGTCCCCCGAACTCATCTGGAAAGACATGTTGATGGAGGCCGCCGAAAACGAGAAGGTCGGCCGGGATGGGGAGTTTGCGCAGTTGCCGCCGATTATCGCGACGGACATCTCGCCCGAGGCCGTCCAAAACGCGCAGACGAACGCCTACGCGGCCGGTGTTTCCAAATACATCCAGTTCAAGGCGTGTGATTTCGGGGAAACACCCATTCCTGAACAGAAGGGGACGATTTTCTTCAATCCCGAGTATGGTATCCGTCTCGGCGATCCGGCTGACCTCGTGAGCGTCTACGAACGCATCGGCACGTTTATGAACGAAAAGTGTGCTGGCTATACGGGCGGTGTGTTGACGGGGAGTCCCGAACTTTCGCGGATGATCAATTTGTACTATTCGACGCGCATTCCGTTCTTCAACGGGCCGATTGATTGTCGTCTGTTCGTCTTCCCGAAGTGCGAACTCAAAGGCGCGTCGGGAGCGACCGCATCCGCGCCCACGGCCTCTGTCGGTTCGGATGCTCCTGTTACGGTTGCCGTCGCCGCACCGACGGTTTCTGTTCCAGTGCCGTCGACAGTCCCCGACATTCCTCCTGTCACAATCGAATCGACAACCCCTGACGTTCCTGTTACAGGTGCCGAATAGACTTCTGTCGACATCCCTGTCGACAGTTGCGCGGGGTGCTGAAAACGCAGAAAGTGACATTTTACCGCTTTCTGCGTTTTTATTTTAATTTCATATATTTGTCAGAATAATCTGCGCGTGTTTGAAGCGATTTATCAACAAGATTATCACAAGGTGTTGATAACTTGACTATCAACAGAGATATCAACATCTGTTTATAAGTTTGGTTGTGATAAAGATGTTGATAACTGTTGATAGTACCCCCCTTGCCATCTGCGTCTGAAAAGAGCATACTATTCCCCGCTGTGATTAATCTGTCTCCAGAGATCTGCCGCGCATTTAAAGCGGCGCGAATCGCGAAAGGTTTGAATCAAACCGCGTTGGCGGCGGCCGTGGGCTGTCGCCAGTCGGCGATTTCCATGTTTGAGGGTGGGTTGACCACGAAGATTTCGGACGAGACGGTTCAGAAGATTTCGGATTATTTGGGCGTTCCGCTCGTGTCCGCGTCGACGGACGAGCAGAAGGGTACGACCGTTTCGCAGCTTCCTGTACTGGAGATTACGCCCGTCCATGGTTTTTGTCCAAACTGCCACTGTCTGTCCAACGTGCCCTATGTCATTGCGGGACAGTTGTTTTTCCGGCCGAATTGTCGGACGGCGTCGCCGCATGGCGGGGATCGGTGTACGCAGTGTGGGGAAATTTTGGAAAAACGGTGTCCTGCGTGTGGGGCGCCCTTGAACGAGGGGGCGTGTTGCGAGGTGTGCGGTGCGCCGTACGTGACATCGGTGATTCCAGAGGATACGGACGTGGTGGCTTATGCCAAGGCGCGTCGCCACGAACTTCTGGAATTGCGTACGTTGTTCCAGTAGGGATTATTTACGCGCAGATGTGCGATGCGCGATTGAGAAGGGGACGTCATGAAGCGCGTTGCGATTGTCGGTTTCGGGTTCATGGGGCGGATGCACTATGGAAACTGGAAGAAAATCGATACGGTTCGTGTGACGGCGATTTGCGACGCGAATTTGGCGCAGTTGACCACGTGCACGTCGGGGAATCTGGCGGGTGCGGACATGACGACAGATTTTACAGGCGTGGCCATCTACGATGATTGGGCGGCGATGTTGGCGGCGGGCAATTTCGATGTGGTTGATATCACATTGCCGACCCTGCTTCATCCGTCTGCGGTGATTGCCGCGTTGGATGCGGGATACGATGTTCTCTGCGAAAAGCCCATGGCGCTCGCCGTTTCGGATTGCGACCGAATGCTTGATGCCGCGCGGCGGACGGGCAAAACGCTGTTGGTGGCACATTGTTTGCGTTTTTGGCCCGAATATCAGGCATTGCGGCAGTTGGTTGAATCGAGCCGCTATGGCGAAGTTGTCGCGGCGGATTTTCGTCGGTCATCTCCAATACCAGATGCCAAAGGACCGCATGGATGGTTTTTGGATGAAACGAAATCGGGTGGTTGTCTACTGGATCTCCATATCCATGACATTGACTTCATTCTTTCGCTTTTTGGGGAACCGAGAGGTGTGTCGGCTTCGGCGCATTGGCGGCACGACGGGGTGATCGACCATGTACACGTGTGCTACGACTATCCAGGGCGTGTTGTCACGTCGTCCGTGTCGTGGGCAGTTACGCCGACGCTTGGATTCGAGGCCACGTTCCGAGTTGAATTTGAACGTGCGACAGTTGTATTCGACGGTCTGCGGAAAGAGCCGTTCCGGGTTTATCCGCAGGAAGGGGCGCCGTTTACGCCGGAGGTGTCTGAACAGAACGCCTACGAAGCCGAATTGCGCTATTTCATCGGGTTGCTTGACGGAACGTCCGATTCCGCGTTTCTGACGGCCGAAGACGGTCGCCGTGTCGTGTCGCTCATTTCGACTATCCGCACATCCATTGTCGATTC
>CAZTHR010000084.1:0-8763 GCA_964613265.1 uncultured Lentisphaeraceae bacterium
CCGCGCCAGGCGTCCCGTCGCGCCGGGGAACTCGCTCCCCGGATAGAAGACGGACGGATGCGTCTCGAAGAAGCCGCCGCAGACGACATTCGCGCACAGGGCGAGAACGACACAAACGATCCGCGACCCCGCGTGTTTCCAGAACCGATTCATATCCATTTTCTCCTCTTGATCAACCTGCCGCAACCCTCCGGGCACGATTTGCAGTCATCTCCGGGACAGGACGAGCGCCGTCCGCGCGGGCAAATAGAGCAGGATGCGATCAACGCCATCTTCACCTCGCTGTGTGAACCACGTCTGCCGCGTTTTGATACGGGCCTGTCCGCCGAAACGACGCTCGTCCGTGTCGAGCACGTGCCGGTAACTCCCCGCCGCAACGGGAATGCCGTAGTCCGTATAGCTCTTCGACGGTGAGAAGTTGAACACGCAGACGAGCGAACCGCGCCGGAACGCCAACACCTGATCGTCGGTTTTGTCCCACATTCGGACGGGATCGTCCTTCAGCGCACCCGTGCGCGTGAAGAGCCGCAACATCGCCGCATCGAAATCGCCCAGACACTTGTAGAAGAGAAAGCCGTTGTCGCGCAAACGCCACTGCCGACGCGCATACCAACAACTCCAATTGTTCCCCTCGCGCGGGAAGTCGATCCATTCGGGATGACCGAACTCGTTGCCCATGAAGTTCAGGTATCCGCCCTGGCTGGCGCCCAGCGTGGCGAGACGCGCCATCTTGTGAAGGGCCACCCCGCGTTGGACGCGGAGGCTCCCGCGCGCGCGATCCATGCCCGTGTACATCTCGGCGTCGACGAGTTCAAAGATAAACGACTTCCCGCCCACAAGCGCCTGGTCGTGCGATTCCACGTAGTCGATCACACGCTCCTCGGGCCGATGTTCTGTGAGTTTGTAGTAGAGATGCCCAACGGGCCAGTCCTCGTCACGCACGTCCTTCGCGAGTTTGAACCAGTAGTCCGGCTCGCCCATCGCGAGGCGGCGGTCGAACCCCATGCCGCCATCCGATGCCGGCGCGGCGCAACCGGGCATCCCGCTCACATCCTCGGCAATTGTCAGCGCATCGGGCCGTACGGCGTGGACAACCTGGTTCGCGAGACGCAGATACGTCCAGGCGTCCTCGTCCACCGCACCACCGAAATAATCCGCGTAGTTCCCGAAGTCGATACCCAGGCCGTGGTTCCAGTAGAGCATCGACGTCACGCCGTCGAAGCGATAACCGTCGAAGTGGAATTCGTCGAGCCAGTAGCGGCAGTTGGAGAGGAGAAAATGCAACACGTCCGTCTTCCCGTAGTCGAAACAACGGGAGTTCCACGCCGAGTGCCAGCCCTTCGGGCCGTCATGGAAATACTGGTAGGGCGTTCCATCGAAAAGGGACAGGCCGTCGCGTTCGTTCTGAACGGCATGGGAATGCACGAGATCCATGATGACGCGCAGGCCCATCCCGTGCGCGGCGTCGACGAGCGCTTTCAAATCTTCGGGCGTACCGAAACGCGAACTCGCCGCGAAGAAACTGGACACGTGGTAGCCGAAACTTCCATAGTAGGGATGTTCCATGACGGCCATGAGCTGGACGACGTTGTAGCCGGCTTTCTTGATGCGCGGAAGAACGTTCTCGCGGAACTCGGCGTACGTGCCGACCTTGGCCTCCTCCTGCGCCATGCCCACGTGCGCCTCGTAGATGAGCGGGGGCTGTCCGCGCACGGACGGCGAACGATGTTTCCAAACATACGGACGATCGGGCGTCCAGACCTGCGCGGAAAAGAGTTTCGTCGTTTCGTCCTGCACGACGCGACGTGCGTAGGCGGGCAGACGCTCCCCCCGCCCGCCCGGCCAGCGCATTTCCAGACGGTAGTGCTGTCCGTGCGCGAACGCCGTCCGTGGAAAACGCCCTTCCCACACGTCGCGGCCGGGGAGACGTGTCAGTTCGTATTCGGGTACAACTTCCCAGTTGGAGAAATCGCCGACGAGACAAATGCCCGTGGCATTCGGCGCCCATTCGCGAAAGACCCAACCATCCGCTTCGCGATGAAGCCCGTAGTACTCATGGGCGCCGGCCCAGTCGGCCAAACACCGCCCCGCCCCGGCCAGGTGCGCGGCACGGGCGTCCGCACGCGCGGCGCGGGCGCGGACGGCGGACGCGAAGGACGCGAGATACGGATCGTCGAGCAAATGGGGACGCACACCGTCCATGGTCAGCCCACCGGTTCCTCGGAAAAATCCTTCACAAGGTGGCGGTGCAACATCTTCTCGTAGAGTTCGATGTACTGCCGGGCGCATTCCTCGTGGTTGAAGCGGCGGAGCGATTCCGTCATGATACGGCGGATCTCGGCGGCGCGGACGTCGGCCGGACGCGCCCAGAACGCCATCGCCTGATCCATCGCCCAGAAGAGGCCATTCGAGTCGTACGTGTCAAACCGGAAGCCGTTGCCCGTGTGGGCCTCCACGTCGAGCGGTTCGACCGTATCGTGCAAGCCGCCCGTGTTGTGGGCCACGGCCAACGAACCGTAGATCGGCGCCTGCATCTGCGGCAGACCGCACGGCTCGAAGAGCGACGGCATCAGCATGAAGTCACTCGCCGCGAAACCCAGTTGGGAGAGGCGGCCGTCGAAATCGCGCACGGCGAGACGGTTGCCGATGTTGTGGAACGAACGAATGTCCCAGAACGGCTGCTGAAACGCGCCGCTGGCGATCACGGCAATCTGCGCCCCTTGCGCCCAGTACTTGTCGAGAAAACGGTAGCAGATGTCCGTCAGAAGCTGCGGTCCCTTCTGCACGGGGTCAAGACGCGACGGCCAGAAGAAGAGCGGCACGTCGGGGTTCTCCTCCAACCCCAGCGCGTGCTGAAGGGCGAGCTTGTTCTGCCGTTTCATCTCCGCATGGTTGTCCGGCCCGTAGCGGAAGGGAATCTTGTCGTCAATTTGCGGGTTGTCCATCGCGTCCGGCGCGTTGAGAATGCCGACGGCACAGCCCGCGTAGTACTTGTTGCGGATTTCGTTGCGGATGGAATCGGGGATGAAATCGTGCCAGCCATCGACGATTTCCTTCAAGAACGTGGGGGACACCGTGTTGATGAAGTGGGCGCCGAAGATGCCGGAGGCCTGCATGTCGATCGGATTCGTGTCGCGGCTCTCGAAGTAGTTGTAGGGCGGACGCGAAAGATAGAGGTTCTGCCAGAACTCGGCGGCATCGATACCGGCGTCCTCCACCTGGGCGATCGTCAGTTTCTGCGTATGGATGTTGTGAACGGTGAAGAGGCAGGGGATGCCCATGCGCCGCGCAGCGGCGGGGATGAGACCCGTCATCCAGTCATTGCAGTGAATCAAGTCCGGCTGCACCTCGGGGATGACGTGGTTGATCACTTCACGCTCGAACGCGAGCGCCAGTTTCGGGTTCGCGCCGCTCTGGGAGTAGACACGGTCGCGGTAGTAGAAGCAACGGTCTTCGGCCAGATGGATGCGGTCGCTCGTCATGCGGCTCTTGTAGCGGCGCAACTCCTCGGCCACAAGCTGCCCCGTCTCCTCATGGAACATCCGCCGGTAATGCGGCAGGGCCACATGCACGTCCGCACCAAGATCGAAGAGCGCCCCGACGAGCGAGGCAGAGACGTCGGCCATGCCGCCGGCCTTGGCGCTCATCTTTCCCGCAAGGTTGCCCATGCCCTCGGGCAAATAGGTGATCTCCGGCGTGACGATGAGAATCCGCGGTTTCTTTTCTGAAGATGTTTGACGTGCTGGCATACGAGGACTACCGCTCCTTTCGTGGATAGTATACCACAATCAAGGCGGAAACGAACGCCGTCAGGAAAGAAACGAAAGAAAAGGAACGCCACGCGGCCATACTCGGCCGCCGATGTCAAGCGTGGGCGGCGAGAAACGCCTCGACCTCGGGGCGCGTCGGACAAGACGGCGGACGGCCGGAAAGCCCTCGGCACTTGATGGCCGAGACGGCACTGCCGAAGCGCATGGATTCGCGCAGGTCGTGCGTCTCCGTCCAGCGAATCGCAAAGCCCGTGTGGAAGAGGTCGCCGCAACCCGTCGTATCGACGACGTGTTCGACCGGGAACGCGGGCAGTTTGACGAAGTCCGTCCCGTCGAACGTCATCGATCCGCGTACGCCCATCGTCGCGCCCGCCACCGTCGGCTTGTAGGTCGCGTAGATTTTACGGACGGCCGCTTCGGCGTCGGCCAGTCCTGTCAGCTTGAGCGCGAACTCCTCGCTGCAGATCAGCAAGTCGGCGTAGGGGAGGAGTTCGGGCACGCCGTCGCGCAACGTCCCCGCGTCGAAGTTGACGAGGACGCCCGCGTCCTTCGCGGCCTGCGCACCGGCCAGCGCCCCTTTCGGGTTGTGTCCGTCGATGTGAAAAATCTTCGCGCCGCGCACAAGCTCGAGATCGACTTCGTCCGCCTGCAATTCGGTCAACCCCTCGCGCGTCCACGCACACGAGCGGTTGCCCGTCTTCTGCTCGATCCAAAGGTAGGCGATGGCGCTCGACGCGCCCGGCCGAATCTTCATCGCGGACGTGTCCACCCCCTGCTTCTTGAAGTCCTCCAGAATCATCCGCCCATCGGGGTCGTCACCCACCGTACCGATGTAGGCGGCACTCATGCCAAGTGCGGCGGCGGCGGCGGTGGAGTTGGCGGACGGCCCGCCGCCCAGAATGGCGTGTTTCACCATCTGGACCTTCGTGTCCATCGGAATGAACGGCAACACCGCCAGATGATCGTTCGAGCAGTAGCCCAGTCCAACGAAATCAACCTTCTTCATGACGCCCCCTTTTTCACTTTGGCTTTCGTCTCAACGCACGACGAAATTGACCATCTTCTTCGGCACACAGATAACCTTGACGACCGTCTTGCCCTCAAGATACTTCGCCACGTCCGGATTCGCTTCGGCGGCCGCGCGCATCGCGGCGGCATCCGCATCGACGGAAATCTTCACGCGGCCGCGCAGCTTGCCAAGCACCTGCACGGGAATTTCCACTTCGTCCTCAACGAGCGCGGCGGCGTCGAACGCCGGGAACGGTTCGTAGGCGAGCGTATCCGTGTGCCCGAGAAATTGCCAAAGCTCTTCGCCCAGATGCGGCGCGAACGGCGCGAGACAGAGGACGAACTTCTCCGCCGCTTCGCGGGGGAGGTCCTTCCCGTCGCCCGCGAACGCATTGATGAACACCATCATCGCGGAGATGCCGGTGTTGAAGCTCATCGCGGCCAGGTCTTCGTCCACTTTCTTGATCGTCGCGTTCAGCGTCTTCGCCTCATCCTTCGTCAGCGGACGATCGACGATCGGCTGCTCGGTGACCATCTTGTTCACGCGCTTGAGGAAGCGGAACACGCCATCGACGCCCTTCGTGTTCCAGGGCTTCACCGCCTGAAGCGGCCCCATGAACATCTCATAGAGGCGCAGGGAATCCGCGCCGTAGTCGCGAATCACGTCGTCGGGGTTGACCACGTTCTTGAGCGACTTCGACATCTTGGCGGGGAATTCCGTCAGCTCCTCAAGTTCGGAGGACTTGTCTTCGGGATCTTTCGGCCCGAACGGCTTGCCGTCCTTCCAGACGATTTCATCCATCGGCACGAGAACGCCGCGTTTGTTCTTGTAGGCAAGCCCCAAAATCATGCCCTGGTTCACGAGCTTGCGGAACGGCTCGGCCGTCGGCACGAGACCGAGGTCGAACAGCACCTTGTGCCAGAAGCGGCTGTAGAGCAGGTGCAGCACGGCGTGTTCGGCGCCGCCCACGTAGAGGTCGACGGGCAGCCATTTCTTCAAGAGCGCCGGATCGGCGAACGCCGTGTCGTTGTGCGGGTCGATGTAGCGCAGATAGTACCAGCAGCTACCGGCCCACTGCGGCATCGTGTTCGTCTCGCGACGACCGCGTACACCCGTTTTCGGATCGATGTAGTCCACCCACTCCTTCGCCTTCGCCAGCGGCGGCTCGCCCGTGCCCGTGGGCTTGTAGTCCTCCAGCACGGGCAGCGTGAGCGGCAGATCCGCCTCCGGCACAAGGCGCGTGGAACCGTCTTCCATGTGGATGACGGGGAACGGCTCGCCCCAATAACGCTGGCGACTGAAGAGCCAATCGCGCAGTTTGTACTGCGTCTTGGCCGTGCCCACACCCTTCTCCTCCAACCAGGCGATCATCTCCGTGCGGGCGGCGTCCACGGACAGGCCGTTCAGGAATCCACTGTTCACCAACACACCCGCCGCAATGTCCGTAAACGCGGCGTCGCCCGTATAGGGAACGCGGGCGGCGGCGGCATCCGAGGCAGGGACCGTTCCAGCAGGGGCGACGACCTGATACATCGGCAAATCGAACACTTTCGCGAAATCAAAATCGCGTTCGTCGTGCGCGGGAACGGCCATGATCGCGCCGGTGCCGTACGAGGCCAGCACGTAGTCGGAAATGAAAATCGGCAGTTCGTCGCCGTTCACGGGGTTGACGCCCACGACGCCGTCGAGGCGGACACCCGTCTTCTCCTTGTTCAGTTCCGTGCGTTCAAGGTCGCTCTTGGACGCGGCCTTTTTCCGATACGCCTCTACCGCGTCGGCGTTTTTCAAGACGTTCTGCTTCAGCCATTGCGTGACCAACGCGTGTTCGGGGCTCACGACCATGTAGGTCGCGCCGAAGAGCGTGTCGCAACGTGTCGTGTAGACCGTGATTTTTTCGGCGGCAGCCGAAACGTCGGCACGACGCACCTGGAAATCGACGAGCGCGCCCGTGGACTTGCCGATCCAGTTGCGCTGCATTTCCTTGATGCCCTCCGGCCAATCGAGGTCGTCCAGCCCCGCCAGCAGTTTCTCGGCGTATTCCGTGATGCGGAGCATCCACTGGCGCATCGGACGGCGGATGACGGGATGGTTGCCGCGTTCCGACCGGCCGTCGATGACCTCCTCGTTGGCAAGCACCGTACCGAGGGCGGGACACCAGTTCACAGGGACTTCCGCCACGTAGGCAAGCCCCTTCTTGTAGAGCTGCTCGAAAATCCACTGCGTCCACTTGTAATACTTCGGATCGGTGGTATTCACCTCGCGATCCCAGTCGTAGCTGAAGCCGAGCGCCTGGATCTGCTGGCGGAACCGATCGACATTCTTCTTCGTCGTGATGGCCGGATGCGTCCCCGTCTCGACGGCATACTGCTCGGCGGGAAGGCCGAACGCATCCCAACCCATCGGATGCAGGACGTTGAAACCCTTCATCCGCTTGTAGCGGCACAGGATGTCCGTAGCGGTGTACCCTTCGGGATGCCCCACATGAAGGCCGGCACCGCTCGGATACGGAAACATATCCAGACAGTAAAACTTCGGCTTGGACTCGTCACGGGCGTCCGTCTTAAACGTCTTGTTTTCCAGCCAGAACTTCTGCCACTTCTTTTCAATCGCGGCGTGATCGTATTCGCTCATCTTCGTCTTTTCCGCTTACAATTCCAAAGTGTTCAAACAGGGGCGCGACGATTCCGTCCGACAGCCCCTGAGGCTTTCGTGCCGCATTTTAAGGATTCGTCTTGTCGGGATGTATCGAGAAGCGCGAATCGCTCTTCAGCATCTCCGTCGTGACAGGCTTCCGTTCATCGTCAATCGCCCATCTATAGAAGATCGGCGTTCCGCGATATTTGCCCCATCCGGCCGTCGCCGTCGACGAATCCGGCTTGAACGGATCGTGGATATCGATCGTCGCCGTGAAATTCTCGTCGAAGGAATCCGGTCCGAACACAAACCAGCGGAGCGGCAGCCACGTGTTATTCGCCGCACCGTTCTGAAGGGCGCCCGTCACCTTGAACGTCACACTCGTCCAGTTGGGATTCAAGAACGGATCATACACCGTACCCGATGCGGAATCGTAGCTCGTCGATCCTGGTTCAAGCCCCTGCAACCGGTCTGGCGCGTGAGCAGCCCGCAACGGACCCGACACCGTGTTCGTGAGGAACATCGTCATGCGAATCGTGACATTCGTCCCGACATCGCCCGTGACTGGATTCCTATACTCGTACGGCGCCACAACAGGGGATCCTTCCGTACCCTGTCCCCAGCCGCCAATCCCGGCCACGAACAACCACCCTGCCTCGATTGGCGAAATGTTCAACCAATACATGTCCACCAGCGAAAGCGGCACATCGCTCGCACCAGTCGTGTCGGAAAATTTGGACAATGGGCGGAACTTCGCCACGTGGATGTCATTGGTGTCATCGTACTGCTGCATCCAATGCATGATCGCGTCGCGATAACGGCTCTCCGAAACGCCCAATTCCCGCATCCGGCCGTCCGGTCCGGCTTTCGCCAACAGGTTAACCTGATTCTTGATGTTCGCGATCTTGTACGAGAACGTACCGTCGGTTTCCTTCGTGACGTTTTGCGCCACATCGACCGCCACGCCATTTGTGGTCAGGGACGCCACCTCATACCACCGATCCAGTACAAAGACGATGTTCGTGCTGTGCTCCATCGGCAACACAATCACGGCGTGTTCCACCAGATTCGTGCCGACTTTCATTAGGATGTTGCCCCCGCTCACGTCCGCATAGATCCACATGTTCGTCCCGTTCGGCGTCAAGTAGTAGTTTTCGTCGATGTCCTGGAGCGTCCCGTCGGCCAACTGGTTGACGCGCGTCGGCGTCTGGCGCATCGAATTCGTCCAACTGCACTGCGTGACGTCCTGCCAGGTCACATTATCCGGAAACACCCCGTTTTCGCCATGACTGCGATAGACCCCGAGCGAACCGGCGTCGCGATCCCATCCGACGACGCGGAAACGCGCAT
>CAZTHR010000085.1:0-8732 GCA_964613265.1 uncultured Lentisphaeraceae bacterium
GAAACCGGCGAAGACAAGGCAACCCGCGAGGGCGAGGCACCAGGCGATTTTGATCGCCATCCCGGCGACGCCGCCAAGGAATGCACCCCAAGCCCCCTTGAACGACGCCCCCAATCTCTTGCCGGCGAGCAGTTCGCCAATCAGCGCCCCCGCAAATGCGCCGACGAAAAGTCCCCACGGGAAGAAAAACATACCGATCACCGACCCCGCGATGCTTCCCCACACGCCGGCTTTCGTACAGTCGAATTTCCGCGCACCGACGGCCGGTACGACGTAGTCCAACGCCGTCACGGCGAGCGTGCCCAACCCTGTCAGAATCAGCATCGTCATCGACGGGCATTTGTCCGTCGGCACGAGCGCGAGCAATCCGCAGTAACTGACGAACGGACCCGGAATGGCGGGTACGACGCACCCCACAAGGCCGACAAGCTGCAAAATGGCCCCGCCGACCAACCACGCCATGGTAACGTATTCGTTCACGTCCGTACCGCCTTACGGGAGATGGATGCGTGCGACGCGGGTATCACCGGATGAAGTTCGTGCACTCCCATGGTTCGGGCGTGGGCACGGCATCGCCGAGACGTTTCATCATCCACGCGAGGTTCCGTCCGAGGAGACGCATCGTCTGCATTCCCTCCGCGTCCTGTTCGACTTCGCCAGGGTTACGTCCGTAGGCGATGTTCCAGTACTGCGACCCGGCGACGGGCATCCCGAGGATGCCGAAGAACAGGTTGAGCGTTTGAAACGCCGTACTCGCGCCACCGCGTCGGCAAACGGCGACGGAGGCGGCTGGTTTGCCGCGCAAACGCCCTGCTGCCGCGAACATGACGCGCTGCAAAACGGCCAGCAACGCCCCATTCGGCTGGGCGTAGTAGACGGGCGTGCCGATTACGAGCGCGTCCGCCGCCAATGCCCGTTCAAGCAAGTCGTTCGCCCCGTCGTCCGAAAACACGCAACGACCGAGTTCTGCGCACCGACGGCACGCGATGCAGCCGCGCACGGGCTTTACGCCGAGTTGCACGATGTCCGCCGTACAACCTTCCGTGCGCAGCGCGGCGGCGACTTCCTCCAGCGCCCGCGCAGTGTTCCCCTGTGGATGCGGGCTGCCATTGACCAATAATGCTTTCATCTCCGAGATACCTTCTTCTTTTTGTGCCAAACTCTCTGAACGCGGATTCTATCATGAGACGCCGCGAAACGCAATTCCGAAATGACGATGCCATCCATTTCGCGGGATGTTTGCGGAACGCGGCACACAGGGCGGGTGCCGCCGCGAACATTCAGGCGCGGGCGGGCGTGTGGAGCGGAGAGGATTCGCGGCAGTGAACTTGGCTGCGGTAGAGCGACCAGCCGTTGTTGAGCCAAAACGCAATTCCGCACGCCCACATCGTCGGCAACAGCAGCGCGTGGTTGCCCGAAATCTCGGCCACCATCACGACCGCCGTCAGCGGCACACGGATGGAACTGGCCAAAAAGGCCGCCATTCCTACGAGCGCGAATGCGGCCGGATGAATACCCACGCTGGCGGGCAGCACCTGTTTGAAGAACAGCCCCGTGGCCGCGCCGAGCGATCCACCGCAGACGAGCGCCGGCGCGAAGACGCCGCCCGATCCGCCCGATCCGACCGTGAGCGACGTGGCGAACGCCTTAATGAAGAAGAAGGACAAAAACCCCAGCACCGTCAACGTCCCGTGTTGGACGAAGACATCCGATTCGCCCGCCGTGAAGGAGGCCTGGATGACCGAGTAGCTAGACCCCAGCACGTCCGGGAACGCGAAGCCCAGAGCCCCGACGAGCAGCCCTCCCAGTCCTACGCGCGTCCAGGGCGGCCACGGCCGCCGCGCGAACCACAGTTCCACGCGGCGGAAAAGGCCGATGTAGAATCGTGCGCCGAACGTGACGATGAGCGCAAGCGCGAAATAGGGAATCAGGCGCAGACCGTTCTCGAACGCATGGGGCGGCATCTGAAAGAGCGGATCCCAGCCGTAGAATCCCGCGAAAATCGTGTAGCTCAAGACCGAGGAGACGCATGACGGCAGAATCATGTCCGCCTCCAAGTCGCTCGACGAATAGAAAATCTCCGCGCCGAAAATCGCGCCCGCGAACGGTGCGCGGAAGAGGGCCGCGATGCCCGCGCTCAGTCCCGCGCCCATGAGGATGCGCGATTCGCGCGCGTTCAAATGAAACCAGCGGTTGACCACACTGCCACACGCCGCGCCCAACAGCGTGACAGGACCTTCGTAGCCCGCACTGCCACCGAAGCCGACTGTCAGCACGGACGCGACGGACTTGACGGGAATCACCGTGCGCGGAATCGATTCGCCGCGATGAAACGCCCGCACGGCGGAATCCGTGCCACGCGCGTGTTCCACGCGGGCGAAACGCCGGATGAGCAGATAGCCCAGCACGGCGCCCGTCGCCGGCAAAAAGACAAGGAGGATGCGATGCCAGTCCGCCACGGCGTCCCACGACCAGAACGAACGCAGAATCTCGCCCGACGGCAGTGTGGAGAATGAGCGGTGGCGTCCCAACCCTTCCATCACATAGACCTGCGCGAAACGGATCATCCAGTTGAACGCCACCGTCACGAATCCGACGAGGACGCCGACGAGCGCGGCGAGCAGGAAATAGCGCCGCGTCTGGCCGGACATACCATGCCCCGCCAGGAAGAACTTGAAGACCGCGATGGACAGCCGCTTGAACATCAGCCTTTTTTCAACGCCGCGATTTCAGCCCCCAGCGCCGCACCGTCCTTCCGACTCCGCGCCTTGAGGAAAATCCGCAACGGGGCGCCTTCCAGCCCGAACCGTGCGCGGATGGCCTTTTCGAGATACGACTTGTAGGCATCCGTCACGAGCGACGGGTCGTTGACGAACAGGCGGATCGTAAGCGGGTCGGTGCAAACCTGGAGCCCGTAGTAGATTTTGAGGCGCCGCCCCTTGATCATCGGCGAAAGCGTCTTTTTCGTGGCCGCCTCGATCGTGCGGTTGAGCACGCCCGTGGGCATCCGCGTCTGGACGCTGGAGGCCACGGCGTCGATGGCATCCACCGTGCGGCGCACGTTGTACCCGCTCTTCGCGCTGCAGAACACGACGGGCGCGAAGGAGAGGAACGGCATCATTCGGCGCATGACGTTCGTCGCTTCCTTCTGGTCGATCTTCTTTTCCAACGCCAGATCCCACTTGTTCATCAGAATGACGCAGGCGCGATGCGCGTCGAGAATCTTGCCCGCGATGCGCATGTCCTGTTTCGTCGGACCGAGTTCGGACTCCATCACGAGCAACACGACGTCCGCCTCCTCAATGGCCTGTTCGCTACGAAAGAGGGAGAAGTTGTCCACGGACGTTTTCGACATCTGCGTGTGCTTCTTGATGCCCGCCGTATCGACAAGCACATAGTGCCGCGCCGTCGGGCCGGACCCGATTGTGAACGGCACGTCCACGCAGTCGCGCGTCGTACCGGGGATGTCGCTCACAATGACGCGCTCCGCGTTCAGGAGGCGGTTGATGTAGGAACTCTTGCCCGCGTTGGGGCGGCCGACGATGGCGACGCGCAACGGTCGGTTGGCATCCGCGTCCGCATCCAGCGGCGGCAGTTTCGCCGTCGCGAAACGCACGACGTCCGCGACGCCACGACCGTGCTCCGCCGAGACGGGAAACACCTCCAGGCCGAACCGGGTGAACTCGTCCGCCCGCGCATCGTCTTCCGCGCGATCGCATTTGTTCGCCACGAGGGCGCAGGGAACACCCGATTCGCGAACACGCTTGATGACCTCCTCGTCCAACGGCGTCACGCCCGCGCGGACGTCCACGACGACCAGACACGCCGCCGCGTCCGCCACGGCGAGCGCGGCCTGCTGGCACGTTTCACGCGACAGCGGGTCGTCCGAACCCGGCGTCTTCTCGAACGCGAGACCGCCCGTGTCGACGAGCAGGAAACGCTGGCCGTTGGCCTCGACCTCCCGCGCCACGCGGTCGCGCGTCACACCCGGCTGGTCGAAGACGATGGCAATGCGCTTGCGGGCGATACGGTTGAACAGCGCCGATTTGCCGACATTCGGCCGTCCCACGATCGCAATCATGCGAGACGGTACAGGGGTGGTGAGTTCGTCCATAGGTTAGAAAATCCGTTTCTTATAGAGGTAGACGAGGATGCCGACGATACAGGCCGCCAAAACGCCGGAGAGCGCCGCCAACATGGCGAAAGCGTGGGGGTTGTCCTGCAACGGCAGCGCGATGTTCATGCCGTAGGCGCTCGTGATCACCGTCGGCACGGCCAACAGGATCGTCGCCGCCGTCATGTATTTCATGACGTTCGACAAGTTGTTGTTGATCAGCGAGGCGAACGTGTCGAGCGTGCCGTTTAGAATGTTCGCGTGGATCGAGGCCGTTTCAAGCGCCTGCTGGTATTCGACCGCCGCGTCGTCCAGCACGTCCGAATCGTCCTCCGAAAGATTCAGCTGCCGCGCATGGTCGAGACGGTTGATCAAGATGTTGTCCGCCTTCAGCGACGTGGTGAAGTAGACGAGCGACTTTTGGTAGGTCAAGAGCTTCAACAACACTTCATTCGAGATGGACTCGTGCAACGAATCCTCCAAATCCTCCGTCTTCGAGTGGATGTCCCGCAAATAGCGCAGGAAAAGGACGGCCGCGTGCCAAAGCAGGCGGAAGGTGAAGCGGTTGCGCTCGCAGGGCGGACAGACCCGGCGGATCTGATCGAGAAAGGCATTCGTGACGGGCGTCGCACACGAACAAATCGTGATGACGCTTTGGTCGAAAAGGACAATGCCCAACGGGACCGTGGCGTACGGCAACACACTCTCGTCATCCTCCTCCCCGCGCACAGGATAGGGCACGTGCACGATGACGAGCGAGAAACCGTCCTCCGACTCGAAACGCGGCCGTTCGTCGCGGTCGAGCGGGTCGGTCAAAAAGTCGCGCGGCACGTGCGAGAAGTTCAAAACCCGTTCAAGCTCGGCCGTCGTCGGCTCCGCGAGGTTGATCCAGCATGACGCACAGGGTTCAAGGACCTCTTTGAGGCCCCCGTTCTCCCATTTGTAGACTGTCATCATGCCGCTGCCTCTTCAGATTTCGCGTCCAAAAAACTTTTGCCTAGTAGTTTCTCATTCTTGGGGAAAATATGCAACCCCAAAATGGGAAAAAGTGATGTCTTCGAACAGAAACATTTTGGAGACAATAAAACTACAACTTTCGCCTTGATTCCGCGCTATCGCGCAGGTTAAAATAGGCCGCGAAACGCCCCGGTGTCTTCGCCGCACACCGCCGTCCACATCTGCAACCGATTGAAACGAAAAGAAAAACCATGAATCTACGCCTCCGATGTTTCGTACGTAAACGCAATTCGGGGATACCGAACACCCCGGGGACGGAAACGGCCTCCGAAACGGCGGCCGAACGCGGCCGATCGAACGCCCGGCAGGGACGCTGGGGCGAACAGGCCGCCGAACGGTATCTCGTCGCCAAGAAGTGGAAGGTCGTGGCACGGAACGCCCGGCCGTGTTCGAAAGACCGCCGTTGCGAAATCGACCTAATCTGCCAAACGCCCGTCGGCGGTCTCGTCTTCGTGGAAGTCAAAACCCATGCCCGCCACAGCGAACGGGCGTCGCGTCTCTTCGGGATTGACAAGCGGAAACGCAAAGTCCTTCTCCGCGCCTGTTCCAACTGGATTCTGAAATACCGCTGGCACGGCTCGTTCCGTTTCGACGTCGTTGAAGTCTATGGTTCATACATGTGCGACGCACCTCCTGAAATCGACCACATCGAAAACGTCCGCCTCTTTCCGCCTACTTGGCGGTTCTGGTAATCCACATGGCCGATATCTCACGCCAGGAAACGGCCGGTCAGGCTCTCGGGGCACGCGCGGATCTGCGCGGGCGTTCCTTCGGCCACGAGGCGTCCGCCCGCGTCGCCCCCGCCCGGCCCGAGGTCGATGATCCAATCCGCGCACTTCATCACATCCACGTTGTGTTCGATTACGACGACCGTATTGCCGTTCTCGCGCAATTTCAAAAGCAACGCCATCAATTTCGCAATGTCGTCGAAATGCAGCCCCGTCGTCGGCTCGTCCAGCAGGTAGAGCGTCCGTCCCGTCGCCCGGCGCGACAGTTCCGTCGCCAATTTGATCCGCTGCGCCTCACCGCCCGACAGCGTTGTGGCGGGTTGCCCGAGGCCGATGTACCCCAGCCCCACGTCGACGAGCGTCTTCAATTTCGCCGCCAGACGCGGCACTTTCGCAAAAAACTCGTACGCCTCCGCCACCGTCATGTCCAGCACGTCCGAAATCGTCTTTCCGCCGTACTTGACTTCCAGCGTCTCCTTGTTGAACCGGCGGCCGCCGCATTGTTCGCACGTCACGTAGACGTCCGGCAGGAAGCTCATCTCCAGTTTGCGGACGCCATCGCCCCCGCAGACCTCGCATCGGCCGCCTTTCACGTTGAAACTGAAACGCCCCGCCGTGTAGCCCCGCGCCCGCGCACCCTCCGTCTTCGCGAAGAGTTCGCGGATTTCCGAAAAGAACCCCACGTACGTGGCCGGATTCGAACGTGGCGTCCGGCCGATCGGACTTTGGTCGATTTCGATGACTTTGTCGATCTGATCGACGCCCGTCAACTTCTTGAACTTCCCTGGCGTCGCCTTCGCGTGGTAGAACCGCCGCATGAGTTCACGCTTAAGCGTCTCGTCGATCAACGTCGACTTGCCGCTTCCGCTCACGCCCGTCACCACGGTAAACGTCCCCAGGGGGATTTTCACCGTGATGTTCTTGAGATTGTGTTCCGTGCAACCGGAAATCGTCAACCACTTCGTCGGCTTCCGCGCCAGCGGACGATGCGCGTCCTGAATGGATTTCCGTCCTGTCAGATAGTCGGCCGTCAACGTTCCGCTCGCAAGCAGCCCCGCGTAGTCGCCCTGGTACATGACGCGCCCGCCCGTGCGTCCCGCGCCGGGGCCGAGGTCGATCACGTAGTCGGCCGTACGCATCATCTCGCCGTCATGTTCGACGATTACCACCGTGTTGCCGCGATCACGCAACGCCTTGAGCATCGCAATCAGTTTTTCGTTGTCGCGAGGATGGAGGCCGATGGTTGGCTCGTCCAGCACGTAAAGAACACCCACGAGTCCGCTGCCAATCTGCGAGGCGAGACGGATCCGCTGCATCTCGCCGCCCGAAAGGGAAGCCGACGGACGGTCGAGCGTCAGATAGTCGAGTCCAACGTCGTCAAGGAAGCCCAGCCGTTTGACAATTTCCTTCAACACGTCCTTCACCACGCGGTGGTCGATGTCCGAAAGCGCGTGGGCGCCCCCCGGCTCCAACCCCTGGAAGAACGCCAATGCCACTTTCACGGGCATCGCCATCACCTCGACGATCGTCCGCCCTGCCACCGTCGCCGCACGCGATTCCGGACGCAAGCGCGTCCCGTGGCAGGAGGGGCAGACGCGATCGCTCTGGTAGATTTCCAACTTGGCCCGCTGTTCGTCGCTTTCCGCTTCCTCCAGCCGCCGCGTCAGCGTAGCCAACACGCCCTCGAACGGGCGATCCGTGCTGCGCCACGGCAGCACGAGGTCGTCCTCGAAACCGTGCATCAGCTTGTGGCGGAAATCCGCCGGGAGTTTTTCATAAGGCGTGTCGAGATCCACACGGTACTGTTTGGCAATCTGCTCCAACAACGCATTGTAGTAGATAATCGCGTTGTGGCCGGCGCGACGCCAGGGATGGATGCACTCGCGCAAGGGCAGCGTCTTGTCGGGCACGACGAGATCTTCGTCGAAGTAGTAGAGCGACCCCAAGCCCGCACACGTCGGGCAGGCGCCGAACGGCGAATTGAACGAAAAGGAACGCGGCTTCAGTTCATCGAAGGAAAGCCCGCAGTCCGGGCAGGCGTTTTTCTCCGAGAACACCTGTGGTGCGACGGCGGGCGCGTCCTTCACCACCCGTTCCACGTAGATCAGCCCCCCGCCCGTCTTCAGACCCAGTTCGACGGAATCGGTCAGGCGCGTCCGAAACGCCGCATCGCCTTCGCTTCGCGCGGCGCCATCGCCGGCAACCGTCTGCCCCGCCGTCCTGACGAGACGATCCACCACGACGTCGATGGAATGGTTCTTCTTCTTGTCGAGTTCGGGTACGTCTTCCACCGCAAAGGTCGTACCGTCCACACGGACGCGGGCAAACCCGTTGCGCTTGATTTCCGCCAACACGTCCTCGTGACGCCCCTTGCGCCCCTTCACGACGGGGGCATAGATGATGAAGCGCGTACCCGCCGGCATTTTCAACAACGTCTCGACGATCTGTTCGGCACTCTGGCGTTGGACGGGACGGCCGCATTTCGGACAGTGCGGCACGCCGATCGAACCGTACAAGAGACGCAGATAATCGTGGATTTCCGTCACAGTAGCCACGATGGAACGTGGGTTTCCACCCGTCGTCCGCTGTTCGATGGCGATGGCGGGGGACAGACCTTCGATGCGTTCGACATCCGGTTTCTGCATTTGGTCGAGAAACTGCCGGGCGTAGGCGCTCAGCGATTCCACGTAGCGGCGCTGTCCTTCGGCGTAGAGCGTATCAAACGCCAGGGAGGACTTGCCGCTGCCCGAAAGCCCTGTCACGACGGTCAGGGAGTTGCGGGGAATCCGAACGCTCACGCCACGCAGATTGTGGACGTTCGCACCTTCGATAAGGATGTCAGACATAGGGCGGGCATTCTACCAAATAACGCC